>CAWWCX010000105.1:0-11251 GCA_963935445.1 uncultured Roseibacillus sp. | reverse complement strand
CACTGCATATCGTCGGCAGCGTCAGATGTGTATAAGAGACAGCTTCCCTTTCCGTTGAAACTCGACCGACCAGCCCGCGCCCAGCGAGCGAACAATCCCCCCGGACTCCCGAATCGCAGCAAGGGCCGCTTCCTTCCCCTGCAACTGGGCCCCGCCCAGCAGAATTGTGGATAATCCCACGAGTGTTGTCTTGTGCAGAAAACCGTACATCCCTAAATTTCCGGTGCATTATGAGGCCTAAAACCCGGTCCGAATATCCTGCGAAGAGACTATCGCCGAACTTCCACTCTTCCTGATAGATTTTAACTCGTAAATATCGGAGAATTCCTGATGGACCGCAATTTGCACTATACCCGCCGACATATCCTTCGTTCCAGCGTAGGACTTGCCGGCCTTACCCTCCCGAGCTGGATGCAAATGCGGGCCCAGGCAACTGCGGAGCAGGCCATCTCCTCCGCGCCCAAAGCCAAGTCCTGTATCGTCCTCTTCCTGTGGGGAGGAATCGCCCAGCAGGAATCCTTCGATCCGAAACCCGACGCCATTTCGGATTACAAGAGCCGCTTTGGGGAAATTCCCACCGCTACCCCGGGAGTCCAGTTCTGCGAGTATCTGCCACTCCTCGCAAAGCACAGTGAGAAGATGGCCATCGTCCGCTCCGTCACCCACAGCCAGGGAGCGCATGGCAGCGGGTTATACAAAATGCTGACCGGGCGGGATCCGATTGGGGGCACGCGCGCACGCAACCGGGCCAACTGGCCATCACTAACCTCTCTGGTGGGCCGCTTTCAGGATGAGACTGCCGGAATCCCGAATGCCATCCGGATGCCCCACACGATGTATGACAACGGCACCCTGCTTGCGGGTGATGACGCGGGCTGGCTGGGGGCCGACTTCGACCCGGTCATGATCCGGACTCCGGCCGGAGAACGTTACCAGGGAACGATTCGCCATACCGAGCCCGCTCTCAACCTTTCCCTCGGAATCAAGGCCGACCGATTCAAGAAACGTCTCCATCTGCTCGATAACATCGAACGTCGTCTGGCCGCCAACGGGGCCGCCGAATACGAGGAACTCGATCACTTCCGGCAGATGGCAGCGGACATGCTTATCAGCTCGCCCGTCAAGGAGGCCTATGACCTGGAGCAGGAGGATCCCCGTCTCCGTGCGATGTATGGCGATCACATGGGTGGACAGGGCATGTTGCTCGCCCGCCGTCTGACCGAGGTGGGCGTGCCGGTCGTGCAGGTGTGCTGCGCGGCAGAGGACCTGCAGGGAGGCTACTCGGACACCTTTGATACGCACCACGACCATTTCCCCAAGATGAAGGACCGGCTCCTGCCGGTCTTCGACCAGGCCGCCTCCGCCCTCCTTACCGACCTGGAACAACGGGGGCAGCTCGATGAGACGCTGGTCGTGTTCCTCACCGAGTTCGGTCGTACCCCGAAAATCAATGGAAAGGGCGGACGTGACCACCACCCCGCGGTCTACTCGGTCGTCCTCGCTGGCGGTGGAATCCGCGGAGGCCAGGTTTATGGCAGCAGCGACAAGAATGCAGCCTCCCCCACGAGTGATGCCTGCACTCCGGCGGACATTCATGCCACCGTCTACCAGGCCATGGGAATCAATCACCGGGCCGAGCTTCACGATCAGGAGGGCCGGCCCTTCATCATCTGCGAGGGTAACCCTCTGCCATTGTTTTGACCGGGGTGAGAGTCAGATTCGGTGTGCAGCACCTTCTTTTCGTTAGCTGTCTCACCCTCGGCACGGCCAGCGCGGAAGACGGGCTGCTCTGGAGCGATCCCGAAGCCATCTCCCTGCTTGGTGCCCACGACCGCCATCAGCTCGTCCTGACGACACCCACCCGCGATGTCTCCAGGGAGGCGCACTACACAAGTGACCCTCCCGGCATCGTGGCCGTGGATGCCTCCGGCTTCGTCCGTCCCCTCCGTGACGGAAAGGCAACCATCACGGCAACCTGGGAGAGCAGGACCAGCACGACACGCAGTGTCACGGTGACCGGCCATGCGAACGTCCTCCCGGTCAGCTTCAACAATGAAATCATCCCCCTCTTCACCCGGCACGGCTGTAATGGTGGCGCCTGTCACGGTAAGTCTGGGGGTCAGAATGGCTTCAGCCTCTCGCTGTTCGGCTTTGAGCCTGACCACGACCTCGAGCGACTCCTCCGGGAGGGGCGCAGCCGCCGTATCTTCCGCGCCGCACCGGAGCTCAGCCTCATTGTCCTGAAAGGCTCGGGGCAACTGCCCCATGAAGGCGGCTCCCTCCTCGCAAGGGACAGCGACGACTATGGCCTGCTGGTCCGCTGGATCAGCCAACTCGGATCCACAACTGCAGCCCCTTCCGTATCCGTCACGGGAATCGCTGTCTCACCCCGTAACAGGCTCACCCGGGCGGGTTCCTCGCAACAAGTACGGGTCACCGCACGATTTTCAGATGGCTCGACCCGTGATGTCACCAGGGCCGCCGTTTACGAATCGAACGACGAAACCATGGCCGAGGTGAGCCCGAATGGCTTGATTCACCTCAAGGAGAAGACGGGTTCGGCTTCTGTGATGGTCCGCTTCAAGGAGCACGTCGACGTATTCCAGGCCACCATCCCGCTCGGAGCGGAGCTCCCCGACATGCCTGCACCGGTCAACAGGATCGACAAGCACGTCTTTGCCAAGCTTCAGAAGCTGGGGCTCCCCCCATCCGGACTCTGTGATGATGGGACCTTCCTGCGCCGGGTCACCGTCGACATTGCTGGCCGGCTCCCCACACTCGAGGAATCGAAGACCTTTCTGGAAGAAGACTCTCCCGACAAGCGCAGCCGGCTTATCGATACCCTCCTTGATGGCGGGGGTTACGCCGACTACTTCGCCGGGAAGTGGGCCGCTATCCTCCGAAATCAACGCCGGAATGATCGGCACATGCCCGACACCTACGCGTTCCACGAATGGATCAGGCAATCCCTGCAGGCCAACCGGCCCTACGACGAATTTGTCCGTGAGATCCTGACCGCCACCGGGGAAATCAGGCACAACCCCCCCGTTGCCTGGTACCGCAACGTGGGCGGGGAAAAGGAACGCATGCAGGACATGGCACAGGTCTTCCTGGGCGTTCGCCTGCAGTGTGCACAGTGCCACCATCACCCCTACGAAAAGTGGAGCCAGGACGATTACTACGGCCTCGCAGCGTTCTTCACCACTCTTGAACACAAGCGACCACGTCCAGGACAGGAGATCCTCGTGCACCAGTCCAAACCCGCAAAGTCGAAGAACCCCACCAGCGAACAGGATCTCGGCCCAAAGCTGCCGGGCGCAGAACCTTTGGAATACTCCCCGGAGGAAGATCCCCGCCACGCTCTGGCCGACTGGGTCGTGGATCCCGCAAACCCCTACTTTGCCCGCATGATCGCCAACCGCTACTGGAAGCACTTCTTCGGCCGCGGGCTGGTCGATCCCGAGGATGACATGCGCGTCACGAACCCCGCCACGCACCCATCCCTCCTCGCCGCTCTGGAAGCCCATGTCGTCGAAAGCAGATTTGACCTGAAGGCACTCGTCCGGCTCATCTGCAACAGCCGCACCTACCAGCTCAGCAGCGTTCCCAATGAGCACAATTACGAGGACAGGCAGAACTATGCACGTTTTTATCCCCGGCGCATGCAGGCCGAGGTGCTGGCTGATGCCATCAACCAGCTCACGAATGGCACGGATTCGTTTCGCGGGCAGCCCTCCGGAACCCAGGCCGTGCAACTGCCGGACGACCAGTTTGCCCGCGAATTTCACTTCTTGTCGATTTTCGGCCGTCCGAACATGGCCAGTGCCTGCGAGTGCGAGAGGACGACAACCTTCAGTCTCGCACAGGCAATCCAGCTGGTGAACTCAACCGAAACCCGCACCAAGCTCACCTCCGACAAGGGGAGACCAGCGCTGCTCCTGCGTGACCGGAGCCGTTCCGACCAGGACCGCGTTGACGAGCTTTTTCTCCGCGCCTACTCCCGGGTTCCCACCGCGGAAGACGTCTCCATCGCAATGGAGCACCTCAGCAAGGGCAAAGCAGACAGGGCCGCAGCCCAGCAGGTCTACGAGGACCTCGTCTGGTCCCTGCTGAACAGCCGGGAATTCATTTTCAATCACTAGGAAGCCACCGGATGAACCTGTCTACGGTCGGCGCAGTCGCTAGCGGGCCCCCGCTACGCACGCTCACCGCACTCCTGCTCCTGGCCAGCTTCTCCCAGCTGTCTGCGCAACTGCCCGTTCCGCTCCTCCACTCCGTTTTCCCTCCAGGGGCACAGGCGGGCACCACCGTGGAAGTAACCATCCAGGGCGTCTTTCTCGACGGGGCTTCCGAGCTGATTCTGTCCGACCAGTCGCAGGGGATGCTCAGCGAGCCTATTGCTGACAAGGCGAGCCCCGGCTACACCACACGGTTTCGCCTCACCATCCCGCCCGGGGCTTCGCCGGGAACGTATGACCTCTTTGCCAAGTGTCGACTGGGACTCAGCGCCCCCCGCCCGTTTGTTATCGGTTCCAGGCCGGAACGACTCGAACCGGAGGGAAACAACATCCGGGAGCGAGCCCTGCCCCTGAAGCCGGAGACCGTGGTAAACGGCACCGCCAGCGAAAACGCCAATGACTACTACCGGATCGACGCGGAGGCGGGGCAGCGTTTCGTGATTACCTGCCGCGCCGAAAACCTCGATTCACGTATGGATGCCACTCTCATTCTCTGCGATCAGGCGGGGAACGAGCTGGACCGGGACCGCAACAACCGGGACCGCAACGCGGTGGTCTCCTTTACCGCCCCACAGGGCGGTTCCTATTTCCTGAGGGTCGCGGACTTCACCTATGGTGGGGGAGAAAGTTACCCCTATCGCCTCTCCCTGACCACCGCACCCCGGCTGGAGTTCGTGTTTCCGCCGGCCGGACAACCGGGAACGACCGGCAACTTCACTCTCTATGGCTACAATCTTCCGGGGAGCGCCCCGGAAAAACGGGTCCTCGCAGGAAACCGGCTCCTCGAATCGCTGGAAGTGCAGATCAACCTTCCTCCCGGTGGCGGGGGAACACACCGCTTCGGCCCCGCCCACCCGGCCTTCATGCCACACGTGCCCTACCGCCTCCCGGGCAATGGCCTTCTCTCCAACCCTCTCCCGATCTCCCTGACAACTGCCCCGGTCGTTCTCGCCCGGGAGGAAAAAGGAGACGCCCCTCAGGAAGTCGCCATCCCCTGTGAGATTCACGGCCGTTTCGACCGCACCCGCGACCGCGACTGTTTCCAATTCCGTGCAAAAAAGGACCAGGCTTTCTGGGTGGCCGTCCTCTCCGAGCGCCTTGGGGTATCGGCCGATCCCACCTTCCGTATCGAGCGCATCACAACAGATGAGAAAGGGACCACGCAATTTCAGCAGGTTGCTACGGCCGACGATCTCGGAAATGACCCGGGCGAGCGTTACTTTCCTCTTCCCTGCCGAGACGCCGAAACCGCCTTTACAGCTCCGGAAGACGGCCTCTACCGCCTGACGCTCACGAACCAGACGGGGAGCGGCGGAGAAGATCAGGTCTACCGCCTCGTCCTCCGTGAGCCGCGCCCGGGGTTTGACCTCATTGCCATACCATGGGAACGGACCCGTGTGGGGAACCGAGTCGATATCGCAATGCCCAATCTTTCGCCAGGGGGCGCGGTGGAGTTTCGCGTCCTGGCCCTGCGCCACGAGGGCTTCAGTGGAGAAATCGACTTAAGTGCTGAGGGCCTCCCTGACGGCGCCACGTCCACGCCCGTCAAGATGGGCGGTAACCGCAGCGCAATTCTCACGATTCTTGCGACGCCGGATGCTCCCCGGTGGGACGGGATGATCGTCATTCGAGGAACGAGCGGGAACCTCACCAGCGAAGCTCGCTTTGGCACCACTCCCTGGTCCATTCGGGACTGGAGCAAGCAATACTTCGAGACCCGCCTCGGCCCGCGGATCCCTCTTTCCATAACAGACTCCGGAAAGGCACTCGTCACCTTCCGCCCCCCGCAGCAGAACGGACTCGAAATCACCGTCGGCGAGAACCTGGAACTTCCCGTCCAGCTGCTCCGTCAATCATCAGCTACAGGCGAAATCACCATCCGGGCCGATGGACTTCCTGACAAGACCGGGGAACTCAAACTCTCCGGGAACACGGAGCAGGGAACCCTCGTCCTGAGTTCCGGGAAAGAGAATGAATTCCCTCGCGAACCGGGGCGTTGGACCTTCCGCCTCCGCGCCGAGGGCAAGTCGAGGCATCAGCCAAGCAAAGCTACTGCGGACCATGCCCGGGCCCGGCACCAAAACCTGGTTGCGCGGAAACGTGCCCACGCCGATGCGCTTGTGGAACTGACGAACGCCCGCGATCAGGTTTCCCAACAACTCGACGAGGCGGAACGGGAGATCACAACCCCCGGAGACCCTGCCGCACACCGCAACATCGAGAGTCTGCGTAGCCGGCTGAACGGGGCCTACGACCAACTTCAGGCCGCACAGGAAAAAGCTGCCGCCCTGCAGAGCGCGGTCCTCGCCGCAGCGGCCGCGGTCAAGTCCGCCAACGACCTCGTCAAGGCACGCGACGTCCAGGTTTTAAGCTACTCAGAACCAATTACCGTCACCGTAAAGCCAGCCCCGGACGAGGTCGCCAAGTAAAGACGCCCCGCCAACGACCGTTGGCCCAACGCCAAACGATCCGGCTTCCCTCCCGGATGGACCTGCCCAATATGGGTTTTTTGCATGCAATCTCATCCACCCCACGCCACACTACCGGTAGATGAATGCCCGACCTGATGGGGTGAACCGCCGCCGTTTCCTTCGTGGACTTGGCATTGCAATGGGGGTTCCAGCCCTTGAGTCCCTTGGCCCCGTCCTCGCAAAGACGGCAGGAGCCTCGCCTCGCCTCGCCACCACCGCCAGCGGAGCCCCCCTGCGGATGGCTTACCTCTACATTCCGAATGGCGTCAACGTCGACAAGTGGAAGCCAAAGGGCTTAGGTGCGGACTACGAGGCCGCAGAAACATTCGCTCCCCTGTCCGCCCACCGGAAGGATTTCCAGATCTTCAGTGGCTTCGAAAACCACAATGCCGTGGGCGGATCTGACGGCGCCGGGGACCACGCCCGCAGCACAGCGACCTTTCTTACCTCAGCCCGTGCCAGGAAGACGGCCGGTGCCGATATCCGCGTAGGCATCTCGGTTGACCAGGTCGCTGCCAATGCCATCGGAAACAGGACCTGGATCCCCTCTCTCGAACTCTCCTCCGACGGAGTCCGAAAGTCCGGGGCATGCGACTCGGGCTACTCCTGTGCCTACCAGTTCAACCTCTCCTGGCGCTCTGCCACGCAACCCATGACGCCCGAGGCCAATCCCCGGGCGGTCTTTGAGCGACTCTTTGGATACGGAACCCCCAAGGAACGGAATGAGAGCTTTGAACGGCGACGTACCATGTCGATGCTGGACTTCATCCAGCACGACGCCCGGTCTCTTCACAGGCACCTTGGCCGGAAGGACCAGCAGAAACTGGACGAGTACCTCACCGGCGTTCGTGAAATCGAGCGCCGGGTGGAGAAGCAGGAGGAGCTGGGCTCACCGCCAGACCCGGGAGTGCCTGCTCCCGCCGGAATACCCGGCGACTATGGCGCGCACCTGCGCCTTATGATGGACATGATGGTCCTCGCCTTTCAGACCGACGCAACCCGGGTGAGCAGCTATCTCCTCGCCCATGACGGAAGCAACCGGACCTTCAAGCAAATCGGTGTCGCCGACGGACACCACAATATCTCCCATCATCAGCGTAACCCGGACAAGCTTGAGTCGATTGGCCGCATCGACCTCTGGTATATGCAGCAGTTTGCCTACTTCCTCGAGAAAATGAAGAATACCGAGGATGTCGATGGCAAGTCCCTCCTCCACAACTCGATGGTTCTTTACGGAGGCGGGATCTCCGATGGGCATTCCCATTCCCACAACAACCTGCCCATCGTCATGGCTGGAAACGCAGGGGGAAATTTCCATCCGGGACGGCACGTCCAGGGCGAGCGCGTGGCCCTTGCGAACCTCCACGTCCGCATGCTCAACGAGTTCGGGGTCAAGACTGAACGGTTTGGCGATTCCGACGGGGAAGTGAAGGACATTTAGCACCGGACACACCGCGATGCTACGGCAGTCACGGTGGGCTCCTGACCAGGCCCAACCCCCTTGTGTCCCAGGCAGGACTCTCACAGGAAAACGGAATCACCCTTCAACGAAGGCTTCCGTGCTTCGCCGTAGCAGAACGCTAGCACAGGGCTACCGCCCGCTCCTCGAGACGAGCCGGGACAGGATTCTCCTTCCGGACCAGGGCCCGGCGCATTTTCTCGAGAGCCCTGCATTGCAATTGCCGGATTCGTTCGCGGGTCACTCCAAGTTCACGACCCACCTCTTCGAGCGTGGCCGGCTTGCTGCCATTCAGCCCATAACGCGCACCGATGACCAAGTGCTCTCGCTCATCAAGGGTTTCAAGCAAATCGCCCAGCTGGTGGTGCAGGTGACGGTCAGCAAGGGCTTGCAGGGGGTGAACCGCATCCTCATCTCCAATGATTTCGCTGTAGTCCACTCCCTCGTCCCCGTTGACCGGCTCATCCAGTGACGTCATCCGCTGCGCAGCACGCTTCAGCAAAGCCAGCTTACGGAGAGGAATTCCAAGCTCCTCTCCCAGCTCATCGTCCGTGGGGTCACGTCCCAGTTCCTCCGAGAGCAACAGCGCGATGCGGCGCATCTTTGAAATCTTCTCAACGATGTGAGTCGGAAGCCGGATGACCTTGCTCTGGTTCGCAAGCGCCCGCTTGATCGATTGCTTGATCCACCATGAGCCATAGGTGCTGAACTTCGCCCCCTTCCGGGGATCAAAGCGGTCAACCGCCGTCATCAGCCCGATGTTGCCCTCCGAAATGAGATCAACAAGAGGAACACCCAACCCGGAATAATCCCGGGCAATTTTCACTACAAGACGAAGGTTCGCCTTGATCATGTGCTCACGCGCTTTCCTGTCGCCTGCCCTGATTCGGGCAGCCAATTCCACCTCCTCACTCGGGGAAAGAAGGTCTGTTTGAGCGATCTCGCGGAGATAGACGCGAACGCTGCTGTCTGTATCGAGTCGGGCCATGTCTTTATCTAGTTGAATTGAGCAGTCTCTCTGGCTGCGCTTGAACCTTTGCTGCGGGCTGCGAACCCTGCGAAGGACCAAGCCAGACAGGTTATGTCTATATTCTGTTCACCATGGAGACCCCCTGTTCAAGAAATATGGCATGAAAATCAGACCATTGTTCACTTTTTGTCTATGTTTTGACTGGGATCCCCCTTGATCGAGCTCTTTTCAGGCAGTTCGGAGGGTGCGAGGCCCGCTAAGCCCAGGCCCGACGAAGCCCTTCCGCGCGCCGTGAGATGGCTTCCAGGGTAGCACTCGACTTTCGCTCGTAATTCTTCAACTGAAATACCATTCGCCGGTTACCACGCAGCTTGTCGTGGTTTCGTCCCAGAAAATCCCAGTAGAACGTGGTGAAGGGACAGGCCTGCTCACCGGTTGCCTCCCCCGGCTTGAACTTACAGCTCCCGCAGTGGTTTGACATTCGGTGGATATAATTCCCCGATGCACAATAGGGCTTTGTTCCCACAACGCCCCCATCCGCAAATTGACTCATCCCGATCGTGTTGGGTGCTGAGACCCAGTCGACCGCGTCGAGATACATCGCCATGTGCCAGTCATGGAACCTGCGGGGGTGAACCCCGAAGAGCTGGGCGAAGAGACCCAGAACCATGAGGCGCTGAATGTGATGTGCATACCCGTGACGCAGCACGTTCTCCATGGCGTCCCGTACACAGCGCATGTCTGTGTTCCCATTCCAGAAAAAGGAAGGCAGATCCTCCTTCGCCCCAAGGAAATTCATTCCCAGGTAGTCCGGCATCCGCAGCCAGTAAATCCCCCTTACGAATTCCCGCCAGCCCAGAATCTGGCGTACAAAACCTTCCACGCTGTTCAGAGGGGCTTTCTGCTTCCGGTAAGCCTCAACCGCCCGCTCCACGCACTCGCGAGGTCCCAGCAACTTCACGTTTAGCAGGCATGACAGGCGCGAGTGGTAGAGAGTGCGTTCCTCTGCCCACATCGCATCCTGATACGCCCCGAACTTTGGAAGACGGTTTGCAATGAAATCCTCCAGCCACAGCAGGGCATCTTCCCGGTTCACCGGAAGGTCAAAGTCATCGAGCTCCCCCGGGTTCCGGTCGAAACGCTTCTTTACCAACCTGACGACCTCCTCCGAAACAGCATCGGCGGGAAATCCGCAAACCGCGGGAATCTCCACCGGGCCTTTCCGGTCAAAGGCCTCGCGATTCTCCTTGTCATAATTCCATGCTCCGCCCTCAGGTTCACCCGGGGACTCCAGCAGGATCTCATGCCGTTTCCGCATATGCCGGTAATAGTGCTCCAACAGAAATACTTTTCGCCCCTCCGCCCAGGCTCCGAATCCTGCGATTGTGTCGTAGAAGTGGCCGTCCTCCCGGATCTCAAGTTCAATCCCCAGCTGCTTCGCTTCGGCAACCAACTCTTCCTTCACCCGATAGTCGCCTGGATGAACCATGATCAGCTTTTCCGGCCGCAATTGCTCGACGTCTCTCCGGAGCACTTCACTCAGGCATGCGCCCCGGTCGTCCTCCGCCCGGGCCGAGAGTGCGGAATAATGCACCTGCTTGCCGGTTGCTTCGAGCGTACTCCGGAAGTGGCGCATGGCGGAAAGCGAGAACGCTACGCGAAGCTTGTGACACCATTCATGATGCTCCCCTTCCACGACCTCGGCCATCCACACCGCGTCAGTTTCGGCATCAAATCCCTCGAAAACGACGGAGTTCAGATCGAGCTGGTCCGCCAATACCAGGTGCAGATGACGGACTTCGTGGGAGCGTGGCATGTTCAAAGCGCGGCAACGTCTCCCATCTTACTGATAGCGCAATGGGATTCTGGCAAACAAGCGCTGGTCAGGACTGCCCACCTGATGGCCTGATTCTCAACCTCGGCCCAAGCGAATGGTCTCTCTCGACCAATCGACCATTACCAGGTCCACCTCCTTCGGCCCTCGAACATTTACGACATTAACTTGTAGAAGGCCAGAATCCGGAGTCAGATCCAGCCCCACACACTTCAGAAGCACCTTCATGCCTGCCACACTGAGTTCACGCACTCTCATCCTTTCCGTATCCGCTGCGAT
>CAWWCX010000104.1:0-11297 GCA_963935445.1 uncultured Roseibacillus sp. | reverse complement strand
GAGGCGGTGCGCGTTTCCATGAGCCTGGTCCCACAGCGCCGTGGGGTGATACAACTGAGTGATCTCCGTGTTCGATTGCCTGATCCGTTCGGGCTGTTCCAACGCTGCAGCAAGGTGGAATCCCGAGGAGATACCCTTGTAGTTCTGCCGCGGCGCTATCGTCTCCCCGACCTCGAGTTGCCAGGGGAAGCCCGCTTTCAGCTTGGTGGCGAGGCGGTCTCCAATACCACCGGGCAGTCAGGGGAATTCCTGGGCCTGCGCGACTACCGCAGTGGAGATGCCTTGCGCCACATTCACTGGAAGGGCTGGGCCAAGACCGGGCGACCCATTGTCAAGGAGTTCGAGGATGTCTGCTTTCCCCGCTACGGGCTGGTACTCGACAACTTTGCGGAACACGGAGACAACGATCTTTTCGAGGAGTCTGTGTCGGTAGCCGCTTCCTTTGCCAGTGCGAGCGACACGAGAGGCAGTCTGCTTGACCTCATGTTCGTGAGGAACGAGGCCATCGTCGTGAAGGCCGGGCGAGGTGAAGCCCGGGCTGAGAAACTCCTTGAGGTCCTTGCCGCCGTGGAAGCCGAATCCGAGGAGCACTTCGATGAACTGGAAGCCGTAGTGAAGCGGCATGGAGACCAGTTTTCTGTCTGCCTCTGCGTCTTTACCGGATGGACCCCGGGGCGGGCCCGCTTCCTGCGTAACCTGGTGGCCGCCGGTGTGGACGCACTGGCATTGATTCTTTGTCGTGGAGAGGCCGAGACCCGCGTGAAAGTGGAGGAGGCCCCACTCCCCTGTCCACACGTCCTGCTGGAACCCCCCAATGTGCAGGAGGCCCTGCTCAAACTGCAAATGTGGACGTGATTACGAATCCTGAGAGTTCGCAACCGAAGAGTCCTCCCCGCCTGCTTGGAGGGGGCGCGCTGCTCTTCTGGGGCGGGGTGACGGGCCACCCGGTGGCGGGCCTCGTTTGTGCTCTGCTGGTGGAGGGACGTTCGTGGACGGAACTTCGCTGGGATTTCGGAGAGCGAGGTTTTGTAAGGGCCTGGTACCTCGCCTTTTTTCTCGGGCTCCTGACGCTGGCGTGGTTCTGGCTGCAGGGCACGAGCCAGCTGCTTCTTTTTGACGTCCTGGTATGGATGCCGGTCTACCTTCTGCCGGTCGTCCTGGCCCAGAATTACGCGACAGAGTCCAGTATGCCGCTGAACACGTTTTCTCTCATCGCGCGACGGAAGATGCTGGTCGACCGCAAGGCGGGTCGGAAAGTGAAGCCCATTCAGATTCACATCGGGTATCCGTATCTCTGCCTCGTGGTGGTGGCTTCCGCCCTGAGCCGGATTGATGAAATGGCCTTTTTCGTGGGGATGATCTTCCTTGCAGCCTGCGCCCTGGTCTTCTCAAGCCCGTTGCGTCGCCTGCACCCCTGGGGCATGGGGATTGCCCTCATGCTGGTTGGGGTGCTTGGAGCCGGTGGATCGATCGGGCTCAGTGCCCTGTGGCTGAGCTTGGACAGTGTCTTCAGTGCTCCACCCGGGAGCTACACAATGGGAGATCGTTCCCAGACTGCGATCGGGCAACTCGGTGTGATCAAGCAGTCGAAGCGAATCCGTTGGCGTGTGCGTGCTTCCGAGCCGGGTGGTGCGCCTCTTTTCCGGGAAGCCGTTTACAATCACTATACCGGGGGACAGTGGTGGCACCGCCCGGTGCCAAAGCGCGGGGGAGAAATCTCACGAAGTCCTCGGCGCGAGGGGACAGCAGGGTCGGGTAGCAACGAAATCGACAAGAGAGAGGGTGACTATGAACCGCTCTGGGATCAGCCGCTTCCCGATGGCCGTCTCCAGTTTGCCTTCGAGACAGCCGAATTCGATCGCGATTCCACGCTGCGCCGCAAGCTGCGGGTAAAGGGAAAGGTAGGGACCAAGACGCCTCTTCCCCTGCCGCCCACTACCCAGAAGCTCTCGGGGTTTCAGGTGACTGGTGGAGGGATTGATGCCAATTCCCTTGGGACCGTGCGCCTGGAAAACCCCGATCACGGGGTGATCTCCTTCGAGGTCCATGCGGGAGGGCGGCCGCTTTATGAAGCGTTGCCCGATCCTGTGCTCGATCTGCAGGTGCCCCTTCCCGAGCGCACCCCGGGGAATCTGAAGAGGAATGAGGAATGGGTTCCGAATGGCCGGGAGGGAATCCGTGATGTCTGCGACCGGTGGGGGCTGCGCGGGAGTTCCGCGGAGCAGGCTACCAGGATCATCAAGGAGCACTTTCTGGATGGCTTTACCTACAGTCTTCATCGAAGGAATCAACGGGCTGGGAAAAGTTCGGCAGTGGCCGAATTCCTTACCGGACGAGACGGGGAGAATCGTGTGGGACACTGCGAGTATTTCGCCACTGCGGCCGTCCTTCTCCTCCGGGAAGCTGGCATTCCGGCCCGCTATTGCGTGGGCTACTCCGCTCAGGAACAGACCGGGGATGGAGAGTGGTTGCTGCGGGGGAGTCATGCTCATGCCTGGGTCAGGGTCTGGCACGGGACGATGCCGCCCGACGAAATTCCGGATGGGGTCGATCCTGCGAGCTACGGTAGCTGGAAAGACTTTGACGCCACGACTCCGCAGTGGTTTGCGCTGGAGGGTTCGGGAGCGTCCAAATGGTCGAGGCATGTTCTCGACTGGTGGCAGAAAACCCGCGAAGACTTTCTGGTTTGGAGAACTTCGCCGGGCAACACCGAGAAGATCAACTGGGTCCTCATTGTGATGGCCTTTCTTCTGCTTGCCTATCTGGTGGTGCGCCTCTGGCAGAGCCGCACGCGGCGGCGAGGAGCGCGGGCCGGTCGGAGGGGTGCGCCGGTAACGCCGCGGACTCCCCTGCATGAGCTGGCCCGGGTAGCGGAGGGCCCTCTTGGGCGACGGGGCGAGAGCGTCGCGTTCACCAAGTGGATTCTCGGCCTCTGCGATCTCATGCCCGCTGCCGAAGCGGACCTGCGCCGGGCGGTGAGTTATCACTGGAAGGCCCGCTTCGACCCGATTGGACTGGAGCCGGTGGAACAGGACCGTTTTGTTGAGCTCTGCGTGCGGTTACGGGAGGAGATCCGCAGGGTGTCAGCTGGGAAGTAGACCCCTTTTTGATCCTCTGCCTGGCGGGTTTACAGTGATGGTGGGCGCTGCTAAGGTCTGTCCTTTCCGGTTCACCGTCACCCGCATGCGCCTTTTTGTCTGCTGCCTCCACTTGACATGGCTCGTGTGGTCTCTTCCAGGCGTTGCGGGTGCCCGGGATGATGAAGGGGGGCCGCCGCGGCAGCAATGGAAGTTCACGGCCTCGGCTCTTGAGGGGAACCTGCTGAAGCCGGCCATAGGAACGCTCACGGGAAAGATCCAGGGTTCGTTCAGGATCCCCGGGAATGCTGGCCCGGACTGCCTGGTGCTCGGACCGGCCGACTCTTCGCCGGGCGGAGGGATCCTCCTCACTACCGAACAGGCTGCGGCAGACCTTCCGGTAGCCGCCATGAGCGTGGAAGCCTGGGTCGCGGTGGATGAGACTTCGGAGTGGGGTGGTATTGTCGGAGCGGTTCTGGATACCGGGACCCGGGAGGCGGGCTGGATACTGGGTTACCGGAAGGACCGCTTTTATTTCGGCCTCGCGACCGAAGGGCCGGGTCGTATTGCCTATCTCCAGTCCGGGTCCACGATGTTGCTCAAGTCCTGGTATCATCTGATTGCGACCTACGATGGAATTGGTGAGCAAAGGCTTTATCTGGATGGCAGGCTCGATGCCCGAAGAACGGGACAAAAGGGGGCCATTCTGCGACCTGACCCCCTCTTTTATTCGATTGGTGCGTATCGGGATGACAACGATTATAATCCGTTCAGTGGACGCTTGGCAGAGGTCTCGGTCTGGCACCGGGCCCTGCAGCCGTCGGAAGTCGCAGCCCGCTTCGAGGCGCGCAAGGATCTCTTTCCCGGAATAGAACCGCAGGGACCACAACGGGCCGGGGCTGCGGATGAATGGGTCACCTGGCGAGGGGACAACCAGCGGAGCGGGAGATCTTCGGAGAAGATCAGCCTCGATCCTTCGGGCAAGCCCCTCTGGGTTTATACTCCCCGTCGCAGACCGGCACCCGCCTGGCCGGGCACGGCCGGAAGTGATCACTGGCGGGATCGGGCCACGGCCGAGACACCAAAGGTGACCTTTGACTGGGTGAACGATGTCGCGGTAGCAGGAGGAAGAGTCTACTTCGGATCTTCCTCAGATGACTCGTTGCGTTGCCTCGATGCCGCGACGGGAACGCTTCTCTGGACCTACATGGCGGGTGGTCCGATCAGGCTGGCGCCTACCGTGAGTGGTGAGCGGGTCCTGTTCGGCTGCGACGATGGGGCCGTGTATTGCCTCGACGCACTGGATGGAACGCTGCGTTGGAAAACACGCCCGTCCTCCGCTCCTGTTCTCCGACTCCCCGGAAACGGACGGATCATGAGCATTGCGCCTGTGCGCACGGGGGTAGTCGTGAGGCAGGGGAGCGCCCACTTCGGAGCGGGCCTTTTTCCGGAGGAGGGAATGTGGTATTGCAGGGTGAACCTCGAGGATGGCCGGGTTCTTGAGGAGAAGCCGATCGGGCACAGTCCACAGGGTTACATCTTCGAGCGAGCGGGATGGCTCCACTCGCAGGCGGGACGCTCGCACGGAAGTGGAGAGCTTGCGAACGTCGCAGCCCGTTCCAAGCCGGTCGTGCCGGTCCCAAGCCACCTGCCGAGGCTCGCCGCGGTGAAGTATCCCTTTGGGCCGGTGGAGACTCCCGACCTGGCCTTTGCCGGAAGCAGGAGCGGGGTGGCCGCCTTTGTAAGTGGGAAGGTGGAGGCGGTCTGGAATGCAGAGGTGGGTGCTGCCGCCCGCGGATTAGCCCTCGCTCACGGGAAGCTGTTTGTCAGCACGACGGACGGGAGAATCCATGCATATGGAGCATCTGCCCCCGGCACGGGCCAGGTCCACGAGGAGCAGGTCAGGCGGGGAGAACCGTTTCCGCCGGTCCTTCCTGCTGTTGACCGGTTGATCCGGGAGTTGCCACGCCGCCGTGGCTACGCCCTCGTGGTGGGGCTGGGGGACGGATCTCTTCTTGGTGCTCTCGCGCAGAGAACGGAATTGCATGTGGTGGGAGTCGATACCGACCGCCAACGAATTGCGAGGATGCGACGGGACTTTGCTTCCCGCGGATTATATGGAGCGCTCGATCGGCCCTCTGGGCGTGGCAGTATCGCGCTGCAGGAAGTGGAGACTTTTGAGGCTCTTCCCTTCGTGGATCACCTTTTCAACCTGGTTCTGCGTGGGGATGCGGAGACTCCTCTTCCGAAGTCCGAGGCCCGGCGGCTCGTGAGCCGCTGGGAGGGATTGGTCGTCAATCTCGACGGGGAGGCAGAGCGCGGAGTGACTCCCCGGGCAGCTGGGCAGTGGACGCATGCCTATGGGGATCCCGGGAACAGTGCTTCCAGTGGGGAGGGCCTGATTGATGGGGAAGTGGGCTTGCGCTGGTTTGGGCGTCCGGGACCTGAACGAATCGTGGACCGCCATATGAGAGCCCCTCCGCCTCTTGCGGGAGGGGGTTACCTGCTGGTGCCGGGGAGGGATTACCTCTACGGGCTGGATGCCTGTAACGGAACCGTTCTCTGGGAGCGGGAGATTCCCGGCTTCATGCGGGTTTCCATGCTGCGGGATTGCGGGAACCTCGTTCTTGATGCGGCGTCGAAACGGGTGTTTGCCTCGGCCGGGTCGAAGTGCCTGATCCTGGATCTCGTCAACGGGAGGACCGTGCGTGAGCTTGATGCTGGCGTAGAACACGACTGGGGCTATCTGGCATTGGACCGCGGTGTGCTTGTAGGCTCCGCGGTTCCGGCTGGTGGGGTGCGCAGAGAAGTCAGCAAGGCCGCTATCTGGGAAGGAGGATATGGTGACGGAAAGCAGGCGGTGTGCAGCCATGAGTTGTTTGCGATCGACCCCCGGACGGGAACCCGTCTCTGGAACTACGTTCCGAGGGGAGCGATCGCGAATCCGTCCCTCTGTCTCGGGGACGGGAAGGTATTTTTTCTCGAGAGCCGAAACAAAGACTCGCTTCCTGCGAATCCGGCCACCTTACGTGAGGCATCCGCGGCGAAGCGGTCTGCCGGGCGCTGGAGTTATTCCGAACTGCTCGAGACCGCGGGGGCCGACCTCGTTGCCCTCGAGCTGACTACCGGGGCTGAGTTGTGGCGCGAACCCTTCCCCGTGAGGGAAGGTGGAATTCTCACCTTCTTTCTGAGCTGCCAGGACGAGCACCTCATCGCGGTGCATTCCCGGAACAAGACTCCCCCGGTATGGCCAGAACCGGCCGGCCCTCCTGCGAAGGCCATCTCCGGGCCTCCTGCCAAGGCGGCTCCGTCCAGGTCCACGCTTCACTACGATGTCCGCGTGCTGCGGACGCGCGATGGCAGCATGAACTGGGAGCGGATGTTGAACACCGGGAGGCGGCCGAACCTGACTCACGGCGAACAGGATCGTCACCCGGTGGTCACTGGCGGGCGACTGATTGTCGAACCGTGGGTTCTGGATGTCTACACCGGGGAAGACCTCTTCACCTTCGCAAGGCGGGGAGGAGGTGGTTGCGGGTCGCTCTCGGCCTCTGCGAACAAATTGTTTTACCGGGCCTCGAACCTTGCCGAGTTTGATCTGGAGAGCAGGGAACAGCGTCTGGTGAGCAAGGCAGCCCGTCCGGGGTGCTGGATCAACATGATCCCCGCGGGGGGACTTCTGCTGGTTCCGGAGGGGAGTTCGGGATGCATCTGCAGTTACCCGGTCCAGGCCAGCATGGCCTTCGGACCGAGGCCCGCCCGGGAAAAAGCCCCGGGTCCCGCGTTGCCCACGGGGGGGAATTAGGCTCCCCGGTGGAGCTTGGTCATGACGGAGGCGAGGCGTTTTCCGCCGCCAGTGCCTGCTTGGCGGTCAGTCGGGCAATCGTCCTGAGGGTGCGCTTGATCGTACATCCCTCGCGATAGAATACCTCGTCCCCCAAAGTTTGGAGCAGACCCCCACAGCATCTCGATCACGGCCCCTCCGTCAGGAATACCAACCCCTAAGCCAGGATCTCGTCGATGACATGCCCGTGCACATTGGTCAAACGGCGCTCGAAGCCATTGTGCAGATAGGTCAGGGCGGTGTGGTCGATGCCGAGGAGATGGAGGATGGTGGCATGAAAGTCATGCACCGAGACCGGATTCTCCCGCGTGCGGAATCCCAACGAGTCGGTCGCTCCGTATTCGCTTCCTCCCTTCACCCCTCCTCCCGCGAACCAGTTCGTAAAGCCGTCCTGGCTGTGATCGCGACCCGATCCCAGCTTCCCTCCTTCGATCTCAGTGAAGGGCGTGCGTCCAAACTCCGTGCTGAAGACCACCAGGGTTTCGTCCAGGAGGCCGCGTTGCCGGAGATCGGTCAGCAAGCCCGCGAGCGGCCGGTCGATTCGCACTGCTTCCCGCCAGTGATCTTTTGCGAGCTCACCATGCGAGTCCCAAGTCGGTTGCGCGAGGGTCGCTCCACTCCACAGCTGGACCACCCGAACCCCGCGTTCCACCATGCGACGGGCCAGGAGACACATCCGCCCGAAGTCTTTTGTCTCGTCCTGCTCCATTCCGTAGAGCGCCTGAGTTTGCGCTGTCTCCTCCGCAAGCTCGACCACTCCGGGAATGGCCAACTGCATGCGGGCGGCGAGCTCGTAGCTCGCCAGGCGGGCTCGGAGGGGATCGGAGTCACTCCCTCTCTCAGCCAGGTGCCGACGGTTCATTTCCTCCAACATGTGATAGCGAGCCCGCCGGGTGGCTTCCGAGATCTTCCGCGGCGAATTGAGGAAATCGATTGGGTTGTCGCTGCTTTGAAATCGCACGCCCTGATGTTGTCCCGGAAGGAATCCTGCCCCCCAGAGATTTGGTCCGCCCGACGGCAACCCACGCGGATCGCCCAACACCACGAAGCCCGGCACGTCGCGATTTTCAGATCCCAACCCGTAGGAAATCCAGGAACCCATGCAAGGAAAGGCCAATTCATTGAACCCGCAATTCGCAATATAAGTCGCGGGAGTGTGATTTCCACTCGGGGCCGTCATCGACTTGATGAAAGCGAACTCGTCCATGTGCTCGCGCAGATGAGGAAAGAGCGCTGAACCCCACAGTCCGCTCTGGCCGCATTGTTTGAACTCCCAGAAGGGCCGATGAATGGCCCCGATTTTCTTGCCGAAAACATCCGGCTTCTCGCCCTCCTCCGGCATCGCCTTGCCATGGAGCTTCGCGAGACGCGGCTTGTGGTCCCAGGAATCGAGATGACTCAATCCGCCCTGCAGGAAAACGTGAATGAGTCGTCGGGCCCGGGGAGCGTAGTGCGATTCGCGCGCACCCGCGAGGAGACCGTCCCGGCTCAACAGGCCCGCCAAGGCAATCCCACCGATTCCGGTCGCGAAGGATCCCAGAAAATCGCGCCGCGGAGTCAGTGGAGGTTCAGTCGACATAGACAAACTCGTTGGAATTGAACAAGACGAGACAGAACTCGCGCAGGCCGTGCTCGGCTGCGAATGGCAGCGCCGCCGCAAGCTCCTCTCCGCTCGGCGCTCGTTGCAAGGCGTGTTGGTAGATCTCACGGATGCGATCTTCCGCGTTCTTCCCGCCCAGCCTCTCTACGCGCTCTGTCATCGCCTGCGCCAGCTCGTCTGCCAGCGGACTGTTGAGAAGGGCCAAGGCCTGCAAAGGCGTCGTCGTGGTCGCCCGCACCGGGGTACGGACCGAAGTATTCGGACAATCGAAGGCTGCTAAGAAGGGCGAGGGTCCGGAACGCGCCCAAAGCCGGTAAAGCGAACGCCGCGCAAACGGGAACGAATCGTCCGCGGGATGATAGTGGTGAGCGTGCCCCCGGGTTTTGATCGTGACATCGAGATAGGGCGCGCCGCCGATCCGCGGATTCAAACGGCCCGAAACAAAGTAAAGGCTGTCCCGCAAGGCCTCCGCTTCCAGACGACGGGGGACCCGGCCGGCCAAGAGACGGTTCCCGGGATCATTGCTGAAAAGCTCGCGACGCAAACCACGCCGATAGGCTCGGCTCGTCACGATGAGGCGCCGCAGCGACTTCAGGCTCCAACCGCTCTCGATCAACTGTTGCGCCAGCCAGTCGAGGAGTTCGGGATGCGATGGAGGCGCACCCTGTCTTCCAAAGTCGTTAGGAGTCGCGACCAAGCCCGTTCCAAAGTGGTCTTGCCAAAGGCGATTCACGATCACCCGGGCGAAAAGCGGATTGTTCTCCGTCCGGGTGAGCCACTTCGCAAAACGCACCCGCCGTTCTCCTTCCGGAGCATCCGGCTTCAGCCCGAAATCCGTCCCGCTACCAACCGCCGCAATTCCTCCGGCCCTCACAACTGCACCCTGCTTGCGGTAGTCGCCACGGTCGAGAATATGAAAAACCGGCGGTTGCGAAGGTGCATTGCCCCGAATCGTCCTCTTGCGTGCCAGCCCTAACAGAAGCCGCTTTTGGCTCAGCTCTCGCTCCAGGTCGAAGAGCGCCGCGCTGCGATCGATCTCCTCGCCCTCAAGCACAGCCAAGACACCGTCCCACTTCCAGGTCCTGGCTCCCGCGATCCCCGC
Organism: uncultured Roseibacillus sp.; assembly: GCA_963935445.1. GTDB lineage: Bacteria > Verrucomicrobiota > Verrucomicrobiia > Verrucomicrobiales > Akkermansiaceae > Roseibacillus_B. The sequence goes on along the minus strand of CAWWCX010000104.1, from coordinate 1,674 downwards.
AGTGTGAGCATGCAGGGCGATGCGAGCCCTTTCCAACGGCTTGTTGTAGAGCGCAACTTCATCGAGAAGAGCCACCGGACTGTCCGTTCCTCGTTCATTGCCCCCAAAGAAGAGTCCGTTGTCAGTGTTTACCGGCGCCCCGCGATCCGGCAACTTTCCAATCGATGTCGTGCTCTCGGCCCGCGAGCCATTCAAAAAGATGCTGAGGTCTCCCCTCTCCGCATCCCAGCGTGTCACGACGTGAGTCAGCGAACCTTTCGCCAAACGTTCCACCGAATCCACCGCCCGATTTCCGTTCTCCGTCCGCAGGTGCGCCCGAATCTTCCCCTCCGCGAGATAAACCATGAGGTTGAAATCCTCCCCGCTTTCGCCGTCACCCACGACCGCCCGGTAGCCCGGCGGAGGGTCCTCCTCCAACATGATGAGAAACTCGACCGTGAATCCCGTTCCACCCGCAAACTTCTCAAAAGGCGGGACGACGACCCGGCGGCCCGGGCGAATCCGAATCGCAAAGTCCCCCTCCTGTGCCAGCAACGACTCTTGAGCAAGGTCCACGCCCTCAAAATTGCCCGCTGCCTTCTCCCCGACCGAACCAAGATTCGTCGCGGTCTCCTTCTCGGTGCTTTCCTGAAAGCGCCAATAGCCAAGTGGACCGTCCGCTCGGACCAACTCGGCATAAGATTCGTGAGCCACCTGCCCGTCTGCCGAGCGTCCGTAGCGACGCGCCAAAGCCCCGCCCAGCTGATCACTCAACCGTGAGCGCTGCTCTTCCAATGCCGCAATCTCCTTCGCCAAGACCTTCAAGCGGTCCTCCAATTCCCCCGGCCGCGCTCCTTTTCCATTCTCTCGCATGCCCACCCTCGTGCCGCCGAAGGAAGCAGCCACCTGGAAGTAGTCTTTCTGCGACAAGGCATCGAACTTGTGATCATGGCAGCGTGCACAATCCAAACTCAGGCCCAGAAATGTCTGCGAGATCGTCCCTACCAAATCACCGAGTTCAGTCTGCCGCGTCATCTGCTGCATGCTCTCCGTTCCCCCCTCGTTGCCGATCTTGTCATACGGCCCACACGCAAGAAAACCGGTAGCGGTCACCGCCAAGGGATCGTTCGGGTGCAAAACATCCCCGGCCAACTGCAAGCGGACGAACTCGTCGTAAGGAAGGTCTCTATTGAAGGAGTGGATGAGCCAGTCGCGATATGGCCAAATCTCGCGCCACACCGTGTTTTGCTCGAAGCCCGAACTCTCGCCCCATCGCACCAGATCCAACCAGCGGCGCGCCTGCCGTTCCCCGAAGTGCGGGGAGGAAAGATAGCGATCTACCACGCGCTCGTAGGCATCAGCCCGACGATCTCTCACAAAGCGCTCCACCTCCTCCGGAGTCGGCGGCAACCCGAGCAAGTCGTAACTCAATCTCCGAATCAGCGTGCGACGATCCGCTTCGGGCGCCGCTGTCATTCCGGCTTCCCCCAGCTTTGCATCGACAAACCGGTCGGCCGAACTTTTCGCCTCAGTCGAACGCAACGGAGCATAGGCCCAATGGGATTCCTCAGCCCCGGCGGAAATCACCGCCGCCACGCTCAGTCCTACTATCGCGGCACGCACCATCGCTGAGTGCCGAGAACTACCAGTTCTGTCTCTTATACACATCTGACGCTGCCGACGATATGCAGTGTG
>CAWWCX010000103.1:0-11349 GCA_963935445.1 uncultured Roseibacillus sp. | reverse complement strand
TCTACACACTGCATATCGGCGGCAGCGTCAGATGTGTATAAGAGACAGGTAGATGTGCTGACCACTCCCCCGCCCGCTGAAAACCCCTGGCAGTCGTGGATGCGAACCTCTGGCTTTGACTACTTCGAAGGCGGCAGGAGTGCGGCGGTCTGCACATGGAACGGGGATGTGTGGATCGTGGATGGACTGGACCAGAGCGAGGGGGTGCTGCAGTGGCAGCGGGTGGCGTCGGGTCTGTTTCAGCCACTCGGATTGCGCATCGTGGATGGGAATATCTATGTCGGCTGCCGCGACATGATCGCCCTCCTGCGCGACCACGACGGAGACCGGGAGGCCGACTATGTGGAGGTCTTCAACAACGACCATCAGGTGACCGAGCACTTCCACGAGTTCGCGATGGGCCTGCAGACTGACGAGGAGGGGAACTTTTACTATGCGAAGTCGGCACGACACGCGTTGCCGGCGGTGGTTCCGCATCATGGCACCCTGCTGCGGGTGAGCAAGGATGGGCGCAAGACCGACATTCTGGCGACGGGGTTCCGGGCTGCGAATGGAGTGTGCCTCAATCCGGATGGAAGCTTTATCGTGACTGACCAGGAGGGGCACTGGAACCCAAAGAACCGGATCAACTGGGTGAAGGGCACGGGCAGGGACGACTTTTACGGGAACATGTTCGGCTATCACGCAATCACCGACTCCTCGGACTCGGCCATGACTCCGCCGCTTTGCTGGATCACCAATGGGTTCGACCGTTCCCCGGCCGAGTTGCTCTGGGTGCCCCGGGACTCGGCGTGGAAATCGCTTCGGGGGTCCCTGCTCAATCTCTCCTATGGTTTCGGAAAGATCTACGTGGTGCCTCATGAGACGGTGAACGGACAGGTGCAGGGTGGAATGTGCCAGTTGCCCTTTCAGCAGTTTCCGACCGGGGTGATGCGGGGGCGTTTCCATCCCGTGGACGGCCAGCTCTATGCCTGCGGAATGTTTGCGTGGGCGGGCAACCAGCGGCAGGCGGGTGGTTTTTACCGGATCCGGGCGACTGGCAAGGCCGCTCATGTGCCGATTGGGCTGACGACTGCCGCGCAGACGGTGGAGGTAACCTTCAGCGAGGCCCTCGACAGGGAGTCTGCCGAGAAGGCGGACGCCTGGACCATCGAGGCATGGGATCTCAAGAGAACCAGGAACTACGGTTCACGTCACCACAACCAGCGGCGCTGGCAGGTGAGCAAGTCGGTCCTCGGCGATGATGGGAAAACGGTATCTCTTACCGTCCCGGAATTGGCTCCCACCTGGGGGATGTCCATTCGATGCAGGGTCCGGGGTGCAGGGGGCGAGGAAGTAATCCGGGAAATCCACAATTCCATTCACCACGTAGGGAAGTAGGGGCGGGTTCGGCCGGGGAGCGCATCCTGCCGGGAATGTGGGGGAGGCTCCGGGCGGAGACTTCCAAGAGTCGTTTCTGGAACGTGTCGACCGGGCTGCCTCGCGGGCTTTCCCGCGACCGGTTTCGGGTCGCAGGAAGAACAATACTTGCGCGGGTGGGAGGAAGGCTCCAGAGTTATCCGCCGCGCACCCAGACCCGAGGCCCATTTTATGAAATCCCCCTCCCTCTTTTTCCTGATTGTCCTGGGGATGGTTCCCCCGGCTTTCGCGGACTACGTTGTCGATGAAGATCTTGGAACGCTGCCGGAAGGCACGACCACGGTCTCCGGTTCAACGGCTCTTACCGTGATTGATCCGGGGCCGCCGGAGATCACGCGTGGTGGTAATAACAATGCCGATTGGGTCGCCAACGCCGCTCTCGCTACAGAGGGAAACTGGGGCAGCGAATACGTCGTGCAGTTCACCCTCGCCGTTCCGTCCATCCTTGTGATCTCCAAGGACGAGGAGTTCGCGGAAGGCGATCCGGATTTCTTCCTCCTGAACAGCCTGACCACGGTGTTTGATCCAGTTCTCGGGAAGAATGTGGCGCAGGGGGCCGTCTGGTCGAACTTCCTGGATGATGCTCCCCCCGTGCAGGACTCGGTGCTCCTCTGGTCAGGCACCTACTATCTTGTGGTTGAGAGCTACGTGGGCGTCGACGGTGCCGTAACCGGGGCCGATGCGTCCTTTCAGCTGGGTCTGAATGCGATCCCCGCCAACCCGTCCTTCTTTCAGGAGTCCCTCGGCCAGTTGGGTCGTGAAGGGGTCCCGCTTACCTTCGACACCTTCGGGTCGGCCTATGACACCCAGCTCGCCTTGTTTGGCTTCGACGGCAGCTTGATCGCCCAGAACGATAACGCGGGTGATGGCTTGCAAAGCCAGATTTCGCTTCCGGAGGGCCTCGAACCAGGGACTTACACCATGGTTGTAGCCGGTGCGGGTGCGACTTTCAGCGAGGGGCCGTTCACCAGTCTGGGTGGAGAAACAGGGGAAGGGATTTTCAATTATGCGCTGGCCAGTCCCAATCTTGATTCGCCGGAAAGGGTGCAGTTGGTTACAACGTCGCCGGGTTCAGAGGCGTCGGAGACCGCCTGGTTCGTATTTTCGATTTTCCCCGGCCCGCCGCCGGCAGCCGTGGACCTTGGCAAGATTGCTAATGCAGGCGTCCCCTTCGAGCTGCACACTCTCGACTCGTTGGTGGACACCGAGATTGCGATCTTCGATGAGTTCGGGTTTCTCTTTTATCTCAATGATGACTTTGGTGATTTCCTGCAGAGTCTCGTGTCTTTTCCCGCCGGTCTCCCGGAGGGTATCTGGTATGCCGTGGTAAGTGGCTATGACCATGCGTTCCTCGATACGTTTCAGGCCATCCCCGTGTCCTTCCCCCAGACTACCGGGGGGTCCTACAGCCTGACGCATCCCAATGGAATCGTCCCCGCTGTCCTGGAGCCGAATTTGCAGGATTGGTATCGTTTTCAGGTGGGGGACCCGGGGGCCGGTCCGGATCCCGGCCGGGACATCCAGATCACAAGCCTGACCTTCAACCCGGCTACCAATGAGTTCACGGTGGCGTGGGACTCTTCCCTGGAAGGTCCGTTCAGTATTCAGATGGGGACAGAGGGAGACCTGGAGGCCATCGATCCGCAGGACAATGCCCTTCCGGTTCCGGCTGCGATTGGCGTCGGGGCCTCGCCGGTGACCGTGTCGGTTCCGGCCAGCCTGGCAGGGGAGGGCAGGGTGTTTCTGCAGGTGGTTGAAGAAGTGAGTCCCTAGGAATTTTCTCAGCGTGGCACCGGCAGGCGGGCTCCCATTTCCTTCTGCCAGCTCTTGAGGCGCTGTCGGAGGGCGAGGGCGCGGTCGGGATGGATGCTGGCGAGGTCATTCTGTTCGCCGATGTCGTCCTTGAGATTGTAGAGTTCGATTTTCCCGTGGTGGTAGAACTCGATGAGCTTCCAGTCGCCGTCGCGGATGGCGGCTCCGGGCGACCAGGTGGAGCCGTGGTAGTGTGGGTAGTGCCAGTAGAGACTGCGGGGTGCCCTTCGCGTCTTGGCGCCAACGAGGAGGTCGCGGAAGCTGCGCCCATCGGCGTGCTGGCCGGGGCGGGCAGGAAGTCCGGCAAGATCGAGGAGAGTGGGGTAGATGTCGTTGCTACAGACGTAGTCTCCGGGCTGTGATCCGGCGTGTGCCTTGTGGGGCTGGCGGACGATCAGCGGCACACGAATTCCGCCTTCGTAGAGCCAGCCTTTGCTGGCGCGCAGGGGCAGATTGCAGCCGGGGCCCGGACCACGCTTGGTGCAGAGTCCTCCGTTGTCGGAAAAGAAGAAAATGTAGGTGTTTTCCAGGATGTCGAGGGAAGCGAGGTGGGCGACCAGTGCTCCCACGGAGTCGTCGACGGACTGCACCATGGTGGCGAGGGCGGCGTTGTCCTGGCGGGGTCGGCTCAGGCCGTCGTGCTCTGGAATGGCCATGGGCGCGGGGCCGAGCCGGCTGGCCTTCGCCGTGTAGTGGGCCTGGTATTTTTTCTCGGCAATGATGGGTGTGTGGACGTCGTAGTAGGCGAGGTAGGCGAAGAAGGGGGCGTCGTGGTGTGCGGTGATGAACTTCTTCGTCTGGAGGGTGAGGTCACTGGTGGCGTGCCTGCGCCCGGTTGTTCTTCCGCGCCCGGGAGACCCCCGGGAGGGATTCTGATGAGGGTCGTAATAGTGTTCGAAACCCTGGTTGTCGGGTCCGAAGTCTTTCCCCCCGAGGTGCCATTTCCCTGTGTAGAAGGTAGAGTAACCGCCCTCCCGGAGCGCTTCCGCGATGGTGACTTCCTCGAGCGCGAGCTGGTGGGTGTCCCGGGGTGTCACAAGCTTGCGCTCCCTGTCTCCCGCCCCGGGAATCCAGTCCGTGATGTCGACCCGGACGGGGTGTTTCCCGGTCATGAGGGAGGCCCTGGTGGGCGAACAGATGGAGGCGGCGGCGTAGGCGTCCGTGAAGCGGACACCGTCGCGGGCGAGCTGGTCGAGATGAGGTGTCTCGTGGAAGGTCGACCCGTAACACGCCAGGTCGGCCCAGCCGAGATCGTCCACGAGGAGGAACAGAAAGTTGGGCTGTTTGTTCCCCGGCGAAGGTTTCGCCGGGCTAGTGGAGGCGACGAGAAGGAAGGCCGACAGGGCCCGGAGAAGGAGGCGCATGGGGTTTACCTTCCCAGAAAAAGGTCCCGACCCATTGCAAGGGCTGCGATCTTGCGGTCCGCCACCGAGCGTTTGAGCATCCAGAAGCCGCAGTCCGGATGGATGTAGCGGACCCGTCCGTCCCCCACCACGGCCTCTGCGTCCTCGATGGCCCGGGCGATCTGTTCGGCGGTCTCGATGTGGTTCACCTTGATATCGACGACCCCGAGGCCGATCCCGATCCTCTTGTCGATATCCTTGATGGCCTGGAGATCTTCGGCAGGTCGATGGGCGAGTTCGAGGACGAGATGGTCGGCGTGCAGGGAATTGAGGAACTCAAGGAGAGGTAGCCAGCCGCCAGCCTGGATGGTCTGGCCCCCGTAGTTCCCGAAGCAGAAGTGCACGGCCGCAGGGCCGTCGAAGGCATCGAGGACCCTGTTGATGGCCTCGGCAGCGAGTGGGCCGTCGGAGGGATTGCCGGGAATATTGGCCTCATCAACCTGCAGGCAGGAACAGGGACAGCCTGCAACCTGTTCGGCCAGGACGTCGGCGATTGCGAGGGTGAGGGCACTGAAATCCCGGTAGTGATCGTCAAGAAGGGTCCGGGCCAGCATGTAGGGGCTGGTCACCGTGAATTTGAAGGGCCCGCCTGCGAGGGAGGCGGCCCTCCGGCAGTCGTCGATCAGGTTGAGAGCTCCCCCGTGGAGGGCATCGCGCACGACCGCCGCCGGCTTGGCGCGGAATCCCATGCTCTGTCTGGCGTGGAAGGCTTCCGCTTCGCGCCGTCCAATGGAGGTATCGCAGCCGCCCATGGGCCCCACGAAGTACTCGATCATCCCGTTGGTGTCGGGGTGGTTGGTGTCAAACCGGTAGAGTTCTCCATCGGTAGGGAGGTCGATTCCGGCCTGGCGCTGGGTGTCGAAGATCACGCGTGTAGCGTCGATGACGGCCTGCTCGGAGGGGAGGGCGTTGAGCCACTCAGGAACAGGATAGGATCCTACGGTGGTGGTCAGGATGTCCGGTTCGGAGGGAAGGGCAGGAACGGTATCCATGATAGGTGCTGATTGGAGAGGGAGTGTTCTAGCGGTTGCTGAGGTCTTTTGCAAAGGCTTCGCGGTGGGCATGATCGGGTTTTCTTGTGAAGGAGCTCACAACCGCAAAGACGATCACATTGACGATGATGCCGCACATGCCGACATCGAAGAGGGACTTGAGGTGAGAGGTCCCATCAATCAGGGCGTTTTCCCCGATACCGGGGAGGAGGTTCACCAGGGGCGGGAAGAGACAGACCGTGAGAAGGCCGGCCGCGAGACCGGCAATGGCTCCGGCGCGGCTTCCCTTGCGCAGGAAAAGGAGGTCGATCGTGACCGGAAGGAGTTGGGCGGAGAAGGCCATCGCCAGAAAGAAGAAGGCCGTGATGGTGTCTAGGAGACCCTTCATTTCCTGGCCACGATAGGTAATCCATGCGGCGAAGGCCGTGGCGATGATGATGACGATCCGCCCCACCCATGTGCGCTCCTTCTCTGAGGAATTCCTGCGCAGCGGGTGGTAGAGATCGCGGGTGGCAACTGCGCTGATGGCATGGAGATTTGAATCGGCGGTGGACATGGAGGCCGCCATCACCGCGACGAGGATGAGTGACACGAGAACGACACCGAGGGCTCCGAAGATTTGCGGGAAATAGTCCTGGATGACGTGGATGAGAACCTGGTCGACCTTGGAGCCATCCGGCAGAAAGAGCACTCCGTCGACGACAGTGGCTTCGTAGAGAACACGTCCACCGAGGCCGACGAGGAAGACGCCAAAAATGAAGCAGACCGGGAGAATCGTGGAGAATGCGATTGCTGAGCGGCGCAGGGTGGCGGAGTCGCGGGCCGCGTAGAAGCGCATCCACTGGGCGGGTTGAATAATGCTGGCCAGGGAGGCGAAGGCGCAGAAGGTCAGGATCTTCCATGCGTTGTGGGGAAGGCCGATTTCAGCGCCCTGCACGGTGTAGGTGTCTCCCCGCGCGGGCACAGTCAGGAGCGCTCCATCGAGTTCCCCGGAGACCCGGGAGAAGAAGTTGCCGGGGCCTTCGAGGGCATACATGACCGCCACTCCGGACAGGATCATGGCGGTGAGAAGAATGATGCCCTGCATGACATCCGTCCATGCGACCGAACGCATCCCACCAATGATGACGTAGGCCATGGTGACGAGGGAGAGCGCGCCCACCCCGAAATCCTCCATGGCCACCTGGTGCCCCAGGAAGTTCACGTGGTCCACATCGCGGAAGAGGCCCTTGGCAAGGAGCCCGCCGCCCTTGATCTGCATGATGACGTAGGGAATCACGTAGAGGGCCCCGGTGAGGGCGACGAGACCCCGGATGAACACCGAGTTTCCGTAGTAGTCGGTGAGCATGTCCGCGGGGGTGATGTAGCCCCGCTTGCGGCCAATCCTCCGGATGCGGTTCCCGAGGAGGTAGATGGCAGCTGCCGCGACCGGGAGGTTGAGGGCGTAGAGCATGGGCGAGATTCCTCCTGCATACATCCAGCCCGGAAAACTCAGGATCGCAAAGCTCGAGAAGTAGGTCGCCATGATGGTCAGGGAGGTGACCACGACGCCTTGCCCCCGGCCGGCGAGGTAGTAGTCGCTCTCGGTATCCTGGGCGCGGATGTTTTTCAGGAAGCCGATGATTCCGAGGGCGAGGAGGCCAACGAGGTAGAGAGCGAGGACGAGGAACGGCCAGTTGCCCAGAGACGGTGCGTCTCGATTGGCGAGGATGGAGAGGTGATCGACCATGGGATGCGGTTAGTCCGTGTCTTTGCTCCAGATCGTCAGGGCAGCGGTGACGATGCACCCGGCCATCACAAGGAACCAGAAAACCACCCACACGTAGAGTGCGGGAATGCCAAACCAGATGCTGGGGTTTTCACGAGTTCCATCGATCAGGGTAGCTCCCGGCCCCGGGCCCAGCACGAGGGAGAGGAGAAAGATGATGGAGAGAAGCTGGCCCTTGCTCACGATCTTCTCATCTCAGCGGAGAAGGGGAGCGCCTGTCGATGGCAAAGTCTCCCCGGGACGGGAGAGTGATCGAGGCGGAGCTTGTGCGGGATGAGGATCTTCGTTTCAGTGGGTGCCGTCATGGAGCAGGTCTTTCGCGTTGATTCCGTTTCCTTCCGAACGCGGTGGATGCGAACGCGCTTCCCCTTCAAATACGGGATCGCGGCGATGACGGAATTGCCGCACGTCTTCGTTGTAGTGGAGGGCTCGCTGGGAGGCGTGAGCTGGCGGGGGCTGGCCTCGGAGGGACTCCCGCCCAAGTGGTTTTCCAAGAATCCGGACACCCGCTTCGAGGAGGACCTGCCTGAGATGCTGGAGTGCATTGAGCATGCGGCCGGCCTGGTGAAGGAGACGACCAGCGAATCGGTCTTTGCGGCCTGGCGGGCTCTCTATGATGCCCAGGCCCAGTGGGCGAAGGAGCGTGGCGTGCCGCCGCTTCTGGCCCACCTGGGCACGGCCTTGATCGAGCGGGCGCTGATTGACGGCTTCTGCCGGGGAGCAGGGGTGAGCTTTGCGGAGGCGGTTCGGACGAATGCGCTGGGAGTCGATCTTGGAAGCCTTCACGGGGAGCTGGCGGGAACGGCGCCGGTTGACTGGTTGCCGTCGCCCGGGGGGTCCCTCATTGCACGGCACACCGTGGGGCTGGGAGATCCTCTGCGGACGGAGGATCTCCCGGTAGACGAACGTATCGAGGACGGGCTTCCGCACGCCCTGCGGGATGCGGTGCAAAGCTACGGGTTGACCCATTTCAAGATCAAGGTGTGCGGCAACCTGGAAGCAGATGTGCCGCGGTTGCGGGAGGTGGCCGCGGTGCTTTCGGAAACCTCTCCGGGCTTTCGCTATACTCTCGACGGTAATGAGCAGTATCGGGACATCGCGACGTTCCGGGAGCACTGGGAGGCGTATCGCAGCGCCCCGGGCCTGGAAGTCTTGTTTGAGGCGGGCCGCCTGCTCTTCGTGGAACAACCCCTCCACCGGGACGTGGCTCTGGCCGGGAGCGTGGGTGGGGAGCTGGCAGCGTGGGCGGATGCCCCGCCCATGATTATTGATGAATCGGATGGGGAGCTCGATTGCATGCGGCGGGCCATCGCGCTGGGATACCAGGGGACGAGCCACAAGAACTGCAAGGGCGTCATCAAGGGGTTGGCCAACCGCTGCCTGATCGAGTGGTACCGGCAGGAGAACCCGGAGGGAGGCCCGTGGCTCATGAGTGGAGAGGATCTTGCCAACGTCGGGCCGGTCGCCCTGCTCAACGACCTCGCTGCGATGGCAGTCCTCGGAATTGAGGACGTGGAGCGCAATGGACACCATTACTTTGCGGGGTTGAGCATGTTCCCGGAGGAATTGCAGGCCATGGTGTGTGAACGGCACGGCGATCTCTACGCCGAGACGCCGGAGGGCTTTGCCTCGTTGCGGATTGAAGGAGGGGTGCTCGCCACCGGGTCGCTGGCAGCGGCACCGTTCGGGCACGGCCTGGATCCTGTTCCGGGGACCCTCGCCCTGCTGGGCGTGGAGGGATTGCCTACTTCAACTTGATGGGTTCCGGCGGGACCGGGCCCCGGTAGGCGGGGTTTCCGTTCCAGAGCAGGGAGATCTGGCCTTCCATCTGCAGTCCGGCGGGCCCGGGATCGATTGTGATGCTCCCGCAATTACGGGTGGTGAGGTGGACCGCTTGGCCGTCAATGCGGCACTCGAATGCCGGCCACGACGCGGCGTGGTAGGCCTGCCACTGTTTGGTGCGCTCCACCCGGATGCCCCAGGTTGCCAGGGAGGTGTCGTGTATCTTGAGGTAGTGGAATTGAGTGGGGCGGGTGCGTTTCCGGTCCCGCCACCAGGCATGGAAGGTGGCGCGTCCGTCCCCGCCTCCGCCTGGATTCGCGATGACGAGGGAGTTGTCGTCGGACGACCAAACCTCGGACCGTTGGTCCGGCCCTTTCCGCATGCGTCCTTTCCGGGGATTGAAGAGGAGCTCGTGCCAGCGCAGGGCCCTGTCGCCGCCCAGGAAGTAGGCGGGAAGAAACGTGCGGTTGCGGGAGGCATCGCTACCGGAGATTCGGAACCACTGGTGTTCTTGGTTGATCGCGTCGTAGAGATCCCAGTCCTCACCCGGAAAGAGATTGAGGGCGCGGTCGTAGGAGCAGCCGATTGCCGCGAACCTGTCCGGCAGGGCTGCCGCCAGGGCACCGATGTCGGAATACCTGCCCCCGAGGTAGAGGCGGTCGCGGGCAATGGGAAGGCGCTTGGGCAGAGTCGCGACGAGCAGGGCGAGGCTCGCAAGCCGGTCGCAGCGCCGGGCCGGGAGATCAGTGGGATGCACGTGGATGACGAACGCGTCGCTTTCTTCCGGAGAGCCTGGCCCGAAGTCTCCGATCCAGAGGATGGCGGGAGGAAGTTCCCCGGGTTTCCTTTGGCTGGGCAACCAGACCTCGCAGGTCATGCCGTGATGAGAGTCGGGCCTGTGCACGGTAAGGGTGAACGGGGCGGAGCGTCGGAGGACCTGGCCCCAGTGCGAGGAAGCGCCTTCCAGGGAGGTGATGGTGGCCTGCATTTGTTCTACAGGGTTGGCGCCATTGCGGGAGAGAAGATTCAGGTCCCGTGCTTCTTCCCTCTCCTTGTTGTTCCGGGCAAGGTGGTCTGCAGCGGCAAGGCCTTGCAGATGCACCTTGAAGAGTGCGTCTGGGTTGTTGGCGTCCCGGAGCCGGGCAATCCGGCTCGAAAGCTTTTCCCGGTCCTGGAACGTGGCAATGAGTTCGCTTCGGACACTCGTGATTTCGCCCTCCGGGTCCTCGACACTGAGGGAGAAGGGAAGCGGAGTCCCGTCCGCCGGCAGGGAACCTGTCCAGCGCACGGCGTAGCGACGCCATGGCAGCTCCGGGTCGCTGTCCTCAAGGAGGATTCCCCGGCGGTCGGGCCCCGCCTTGACTTCGGCGAAGAGGGGGCCACGGCGGTTGGTACAAATGACGATTTCCCCGTAATCGTTCTTCTGCAGGAGGTGACGCTTGCTGACGGTTGCCCATGCCCGCGGCCCGGAAGGAGGGTCGAAGAGGACCCGTTGCAGGGTAGAGAGGGTATGCCCCTCGAAGATCCCATTGGCAACGAGGCGATCCTGACGTGGGGCGCCCCCGCCCCATTGCTGGCCCGGGGTGAAAAGGGTTCCGGTCCGGGAGTCCTGGGTGCGGATCGCGAGGGCGCTATGGAGGACGACGCCGGGAGTGACTCCCAGTTCCTTCCAGGGGATACGCAGTTCATAAACGGTTTCCCGGCCACGGCGGCGGGCGTGACCAACTTGGCTCGGGCCGGACATGATCACCGCGCTGTTGCCAGCCAGTCGTTCCCGGCGGCAGTGTGAACGATTTCCGGTGAGGGCGGTGACCCAGAGGGCGTTCCAGTCCCTCTGGGACGCAGCATGCAGGTAGGGGCGGTGGCGTTGGTCGTCTCCCCAGGCATCGAACAGAACCCAGAGGGAGTCTCCCCGCCGGAGGTCGGCACCCGCGAAACGATTTTCGTTCTTCTCCTCGTTGACTTCTACGTGAAGAAGGAAGTGGTGGTCTGTCAGGGCCAGCCAGCCGAGGCTGCGATTGCCGGAGCGGAAATCGGCGAGGTCAAAGTGGGGGTCCCGTCCGTTCCAGAATTCCTGCTCCTCGTCCTTCTCGAGCCACGGGATACGGGGAAGGGCTGGGGCGGGCGGAAGTTGGCGGGGAGGAATGGGGACAGAGGAGCGGTCGACCCGGAA
>CAWWCX010000102.1:0-11520 GCA_963935445.1 uncultured Roseibacillus sp. | reverse complement strand
CCATCTGCTCCCGGATGGTGGTCACGCCGCGGGTGTCAGGTTCGATTGGTTCGACGTCAGGGGGAGGGGGGCTGGGTGGAGTGCCAAGGAGGTTCTCCAGAATCCAGACGCCTCTCAGGACGGGTTGGGTTTCCACCCCGTTCGAGGTGGCGGTGAGAATGCTTCCCTGTCCGAGAAGGCCGCCGCGATGATGTTCAGGCTTCAGGTTGACGTGTTGAAACTCCTGGTGATTGATGCCCGGGATGCCGTAGTGCCGGGCCAGGGCGGCGTTGAGGAAGGTGTAATCAGAGTCAATGAACTCAAGGATGCTCCGGTCCTCTGAAAGGAGATGCTGGAAATAGAGCCGGGTTTCCTCGCGCATCGCGACCTCAATACCGTCGTCGTAGTAGGATCGGTTCTTCTCCGGGTCTGGAGGCATTTCTCCCAGTTTGCGGAGGTGGAGCCACTGCTCGACAAAGTTCTGGGCGAAGGCCGAGGCCCGGGAGTCCTTGAGCATCCGTTCAACCTGTGAGCGCAGACCAGACGGGGTCTGGAGAATGCCCGAGGCCGCCGCGGCGCGTAATTCAGCATCTGGCATTGAACTCCAGAGAAAGTAGGACAGGCGAGATGCCAGTTCATGGGCCTCCAGCTTCCGGTTGCCGGGCCCGGAGGCATATTCCGTCAGATACAGGAACCGCGGCGAGGTCAGGATAGCGCGCAGCCCATAACGGGCCGCCGCCCAGAAATCCTTTTTCTCCTCCAGGTAATTCTCGGCGAGATCAAGGTAAGGCCTGACCTCGGCAGCGGTCACTGGTCGCCGGAAGGCGGCGTTGGCAAGCCGTGTCAGGCAGTCCCGAAGATATTCCGGGCCTGGGGCTATGGGAGGATCTGGAAAGTACCGTTCAAAGCCGGGCAGGGGCCACTGCTGGTAGAAGGGGCCCTCGATCTCGAGCTCGTAGACATGTAATTCCGGGCCGGAACCGATATACATCTCGGGTGGGTTGCGGGCCGGATAAAGCGCGTCCTTGTTGTATTTCGGTAGCACCTTGCGCAGGATACGCTTGAAGGATCCGTTGGGGCCGTTTGCCCAGTGCACGTGAAAGGTGAAGCCCTTTTCCAGCCAGACCCGGTGTTCGACCTCAAGCACCCTGTCATCCGGTATTTCGTAATTTCCAATGATCCGGTGGGCGGTGGCTCCCAGTTCGCGGGAATCAACCGAGATGGAGAGGCGCATTGGCTCATCGGAGTTGTAGCGAAGGTCCTGGTCCTTGTAGCGCGATTTTCTGCGGATCGCCCTTGCTGAAAACCGGATTGCATACTCACCAGCGGCCGGCACTCCTCTTCGCTTGTCGAGTCGCATCAATCCGAGCGGCTGGCGGAACTTGATGAACATGCGCCCGGCTGCCTGCCGGCCATCCTTGTCCAGGGAGCCACTGGTTTTTTCATCCGTCTTATCATAGTGGATGGTTTCAGGGCGAGGGCCGGGGCGGATCACCTTATCCGCCACCTTGCGGGCAGCCTCCAGGTAATTCTGCAGGAGATGCCCCGAGGTGACGAGGCCTTCACCCACGTTGTCAAATCCCTCAACCGCATCATCAGGTGGAAAGGTGGTGGTGGGATCGAAGTCGACCATCTCAAGGTCGAACAGATCACGAATCGTGTTGCGATACTCTACCCGGTTCAATCGACGAAGGACCACCTTGCCGGAGTTTTCACTGGCTGCCTCCCGTGCATGGGCCAGGGACCGGGTCAAATCTGTCACCACGCGACTTAGTTCGTCCGGCTTGGGCTGAGCCTCGTCTTCCGGAGGCATTTCCCCGAGATTCAGCTGGTCCAGGATTTCCTGGAACATCTCAGCTTCTTCCAACCTGGTAAAATCGCCGGTCAGGCGGTCGAATCGACGATCGCCCTTCTGTTTTTCCGGTCCGTGGCACCGGATGCAGTGGTCCTTCAGGAATGGTTGGAGCAAGTCGGCCTCGTCAGCGCCCTGCAGACTGGCGACCGACAGGCCGGTCAGCAGGATGATGGAAAGAAGGGGTCTCAAACCAGGAGATGATTCAGGTTGCCCGTGCTGGAGGAGAAGCGATCGGTTTCCACGCCCAGCTTCTGCAGGATGGAGACATAAAGATCGCAGAGTGGTCGCCCATCACGGCCACTGCGCTCGAACCGGTGATGCTGCCCGGTCTTGAATCCGCCACCAGAGAGGAGGACTGGCAGATTACGGCTGGAATGAGAGCTGGCGTTACCCATGCCGCTGCCGAACAGGACCACTGTGGAGTCCAGGAGCGGTTTGCCATCCACGTCCCGGGTTTCCTTCATGCGATCCAGAAAACGTGCGAGTTGTTGTGTGTAGTAGAGCTCAATGATCGTGAGCTGCCTGAGAAGGTCCGGCCTTTTCCCATGGTGGGTCAGCGAATGATAACCAAGCTCCACTCCCTCGAACGGGAACAGGCGGTTCCCGCCCGGATGGCCGAAGGTTATGACATTGGTGGACCGGGTCTGCAGGGCCAGGACCATGAGGTCATACATCACCGGCGTGTTGTAGGGATAGTTCAGGTCCACCACGACCTCGTCGTTACCCCGGATGATTTCATCACCAGCCTTTGGCTTCGGCACATCAAGCCACCTTGCCTGACGTTGCAGCTTGAGTTCCACCTCCCGCACCGCGGTCAGGTATTCGTCCAGCTTGGCCTGGTCGGCCGCGGTTACCCTTGCGCCGAGCCGCTTGGCGTCCGCATGCACCACATCCAGGATGCTGGCATCCTCATCAAGGAACCTCCGCTGGCTGGACTTGCCCTTTGCATTGTCCTCGAGAAACAATCTGGAGAACACCCGGGTCGGACTCCCGTCGGTGGGCAGGATCATCCCGCTTCGTGACCATGAAATACCCCCGGATCCGAGGCGCAATGAGGGGAAGCGCGTTTTCTGTCCGATCTGTTCGGCCAGCAATTGGTCCAGGGAGTGCAGTCGCTGTGGTTGATCCCTGGTATCCTTCAGCTCCATCCCATTGAGCAGCGTGTTGGAGCATCCATGACCACCGCCTACGCCCGGATGGTCGAGGTTGTTGAACACGCTGAAATCAGGACGATGTCTTTCGAGTGGCTTGAGGAGGGTTGGTAAAGCGTAGTCTTCCCCGGTCTGCTCGGGAAAGAAACCGCCAGGATTCATTCCATAACTGGGGGCCACACATACAAAACGTTTGGCAGGCGCAGCCTGGGCCGGTGCACCGTGGACTGATTCCAGAACCGGAAGGGCCAGAGAAACCCCGGCCCCGCGCAGGAAATTTCGTCGATTCAAGGATGGCATGCTTATCCGCTGATCTCCGTCAACCTACTATCAACTGGATCGACGGCGCAAGCAAGTTGGCAGCTTCCGCCGGGTCTTCCGAGGAGTTAACCGGTGGGGAAGGAGGGTGCGATTGTGGGAGGCGAAGGGAGCTTGGTCCTTGGCCCCACGCAGTTCCGCTCCGAGCCCCTTCCTATTCCAGCTCGCCCTCAATGAACGCCAGCACCAGATCGACAAGCTCTTCCATCCCGGCAGGGAGGTCCTCCTCGATCGTGGCGAGATACTCCGCCTCCGTTTCGCTGTAGTCGCCCCGGTCCGGACTGCAGCTTCCGCACCAGCGGCTTGCGTTAAGAGAATCGACCAGTGCCGTTGCGCCAATGAGATCGAAGGAGTTGATCACCCGCTGCTGATCGATTTCGCTTTGCCAGAACTCGTGCAGGCAGTCTTCACTTTCGAGGATCGGAACGGTTTCATAGACATCCATTAATGCCCGTTCTTCGCGACTGAGAGTGCGCTCGGGGGCCTCGTTCTCGAGGCGCTCGACAAGCGCTTCCACCTGGTCCGGCCATTCCACGGCTTCCTGAGTTAGCATCGCGCGCAGGGTCTAAGATCCCGAGGCAACCATGGTAAAGGAAATTCACCCCTTGTCATGTCGAGATCAGAAGTAGCCACCCCCGGGCGGCTAGCGGTCTTGGCGCTTCCCGGGGGCTGCTCGCCACGGAAGCGGCCGAAGAAGGCACCCCGCATCCGGTGGGCTCGGGTACAAAAAACTAGGCAGCTTCCTCAAGGAAGTGAGATCGCAGAAGCCTTTCGTTTAAGAGTTCTTTTGTTATGCAGGACCTTGGATCTCACTCCGTCGATTGACTGCCTGTTACCTGTATAACCGGATGAGGACAGATCCGATTTTCAGATTTCATTATTTATTCGAAGGTCATCGCAGAGGACATTGATATGCTGTAAAACAGGGCCCTTGACGGGAAAGGTCGCAGGGGAGGGAGATCTGTGGCAGGAATGAGGAAACGGGGACACTCCATGAAAAGATACCAGGTCATTACCTTTTTCCTGCTGCTGCTCGGCGTGGCAGCGCCGCTGCGGGCTGATTCCTTCATCATGGAGCCGGATACGCGGAAAAAGCTCTACCGATGGGATGGGACTTATCTGAGTTCCTATTCCAACGGGAGAAAGCTCTTCAAATGGGACGGTCAGCACATCAGCCATTATGGTAACGGGAGAAAGCTCTATCGGTGGGATGGCATCTATCTTGCCGCATATGGTAACGGGCGAAAGCTGCACAAGTGGGACGGAAAGCACGTGATGAGCTATGGCAACGGGAGAAAGCTCTTCAGGTGGGAAGGGCGGGACGTAAAGGCCTACGGGAATGGAAGGAAGGTCCTCAGGGTCGAAGGGGTTATCCCGGTGGCGCTTGTTATTGCACTGGTGACCGGTCAAATCTAGGAGCTCAAACCTGTGAAGCTCCCCCTGACATCAATTCTGCTGCTGATCCTGCTCGCTTCGGACGTGCCTTTGTTCGGACAGGCTCCTGACCGGTCCCGGGTGAAGCCTGATATGCATGAAGGTGTTGTGCGGGAAGGCCACCTGCAGTTTACCCATGTGGATAAGGCCAAGCGTCGACGACTGACCCTGGATCTCTACCGGCCGGACAGCGGGAAAGGACCATTTCCGGCCGTGGTCATCTATTTTGGAGGAGGGTGGCAGAATGGTCGCCCCGGGATTTTTGCTCCGATAGCGCAGGCGCTCGCCCAGCGGGGCTACGTCTGCGTTGTTCCGGAATACCGGTTGAGTGGGGAGAAGCCCTTCCCGGCGGCTGTTCATGACTGCAAGGCGGCCATTCGCTGGACCCGGGCGAATGCGAGGCGCTATCGAATCGACCCCGGGCGCATTGCAACGCTCGGGGGGTCAGCCGGGGGGCACCTCTCAGGATTCATGGGAGCCACCAATGGCATGGGCCGATTCGAGGGGGAAGGGGATTACCGTGGGACCTCCTCGCGGGTGCAGGCCTCGGTAGTAATGTGCGGTCCCATGAGCCTCTTGCTGCCTCATATTGTGGAGCGGGTTGAGAAGGCTGCGGGGAAACCGGAGGGAGATGCCATCATCGCGTTCATGGGCGGGGCCTTGCCGGCCCAGGAAACCGGAATCTACCGGGAGGCTTCACCGCTCACTCACGTTGGCAAACATGCTCCCCCGATGCTCTTCATTGACGGGGAGCGTGATCGTCCGGGTGTTCGTCATGAAGAGTTTCGTGCCCGCCTCAGCCAACACGGAATTCCCCATGAGTTCGAGGTCATGCCCGGGGCTCCGCATCCCTTCTGGAACATGAGGGAGTGGTTTCTTCCAACCATTGAGGCTGTTGATGCGTTCCTGAAAAAGCATCTCCCTCAATAGGACGTCATGAGAGCGAGTGTCTTGTGTGCCCTGTCAGTTCACCTGCGGGAGGAGGTATCATGGCGGACGAGAGGGGAGGAGAGAACCGGCTCCAGAGGAGTGACCATGGGTTGAGGTTTCACAATGACACCTTTCGACAGTACGTTCTACTCGAAGGCACTACTACAAGCGGACTGCCATCTGGGGGGCTGATTTCCCCGGGCGTTACGGGGGCTTGTGGCGGGGTGCTACTCGACGCGGAAGCGGTAGAAGAAGGTCCCCCGGGCCGGGGGAAGCTCCATGCAGATCTTGCCACCCACCACGGGGAGGGAGTCGGCGGTGACCGGGAAGGGGGCGAAGTTCGTGGCATCGCTGGAGGCGATGAAGGAGATCTTCACCTCGACATTGCCGGCCTCGTTCAGGCCCATGGTGTCATCCGGGGAGAGAGCCCGGATCTGCGCCCCGGTTACTGGTGACGTCGGTCGTGATGAGGCCAGCCTCGCTGAGACCAGAGCCCCTGAGGGTCGCGTAGTTTGCGAAGAATCCCGCCGGGTTTGTGTCTATTCGGCCCGGAAGGAGAACCAGACCGCTCCGGCCAGGTGCATGCCAGACTTTGTCAGGACAGGACGAAGCGCATTATTTGTTCCTACTATGACGTTTACGACAAATGCACCGGGAGGGTTAAAGGGCGCATTCACGCCGAAACCGGTCGCGGAAAAACGGGTCTCATAATGTCCGGTCGCAACGTAGTAGATGCCCGGTGCCAGATTGACATTGATCCTGCTGAGCCTTTCGAGGTCAGCAGCATCGTCGTTTTCGGCAACAAGGTTGCCTTCTGCGTCGAAGAGGCCGATCTCAGTGTCGAGTCTACCAGAACCCTGGGTGTCAAGGACCAGTGCGCCAGCTGGAACGCTTCCGAGACTGATTGCCTGCGCTCGACTACTCCCATCGCCACTGGGAGGGGCAGGGGGGGGAGCCGGAACCCGGAGCAGTCTGAAAAGTCGAAGATCTCCTGCCGGACGAGCGATACTATGAGTATTACGGGGCGGGGTCGCGTTCAGTTTTTCCAGACCCGCCACAGGCTCCCATGAGATGGCCTCAGGATTCTCCATCAGGCCGTCACTTGCCACGACAGTATATCTTTCGGATTCCCAGCTCCTCCATTCAAAGTCGATCGTTTCTCCGCTGTCGGGGCTCGACACCACGAACTCGTGGGGATCTTCCGTCTCGGAGCGGATTCCGTAAAAGAAGTAGGGCCGTTCCCGCAGAAAAGCAGTTTCGATCTGTTCGTCGGTCCAGGCCGAGTCATAAATTTCAACTCGCGCCATGGTCCCTGAAAATGGGACGGGCGTATTATTCACGCTGGCCGCGTCGCTGGAGGACCCGAGACATACCAAGGTCGGGTTCCCATCATCATAAGTTGCGTGGACATTGAGGAAGCTGGGGTGCTCCTCGCTGTTACTTAACGCCCCATCGATGAAGACCCGGTCTTCCAGGCCATCGTAAACCCACGAGAGCTGAGCCCAGCGTCCCTGTGTCGTCAGAATATCGCTTCCATCTCCATTCGGCCCCCATCCCACATCAGGCTCATTCGGATCATTTGCCGGTCCGCCACCCCAGCGGCCAATTGCACCAAAGGCAGGGTGGGTTCCCTGGCTCATGGCTGCATTTGAGCCATTTGGGCCGCCCCGGCGCCCCCACGAAACGATTGCCTCCTCTTCCTCTAAGAACTCATTGAAGACCCATACGCGAACGGTGTGAGCCTGATTGCCGACCAGACCCAGCGTCGGAGCATCGACCGCAGCGGTCATCTTGGTCCCATCTGAAAAGAGTAAGCCCTTGATCCGAACCAGAGAGTTATTGTTTGCAGGATGACTCTCTGCCGTTACCTCCCCGATTCGCGTTGTGAATGGCCCCGCGAGCCCCGGATTGGCCACTGAGCGAACAACCGTGCCGTCCGGACGGCCAAGAGTTGTCATGTCCATCCTGACAATCTGGTCGGTCTTGCTGCTGGCGTCGAGGGGGTCTGTCTGGTTGACAACCTCTTCACCATCCGTGATGCCATCTCCGTCTGTGTCCTCATCAAGCGGATCAGTCGGGGCGGATTGCCCCTGCACCAGTCGATTCACTTCCGCGCCATCATCAAGCCCATCCCCGTCGGTGTCCGGGTTGCAGGGATTGGTCCCCAAGTCTACCTCCGTGGTATTGGACAAGCCATCACTGTCAGGGTCCTGATCACCATCAGCGCGATTCTTGTCCAGGCAGTCATACTGGTCCTCAATGGTATCGATGATGCCGTCACCATCCGTATCAGTTGCATAGACGGCGTCGTACCAGGTCAAAGCTGCCCCATGGGTAACGAGGTCCAATTCGCCATCACCGTTTACATCGGCGGTGAAGATCCCCGATCCACCACCGGTCGCCGGCGCCAATCTCGGTGAGTCAAACGACTGAACATTGGCGGCCTCTCCTCCTTCCCATTCCGCAAAGAAGATCTTGCCTGCATCGGGCGCTGTCACGAACCAGTCCAGATCGCCGTCCTGATCAAAGTCGACGACGTGGAAGCTTTCTGGCGCTCCCGTCTCAAGGCTTTCTACGATTTGAGATGGCCCGAAATTCCCGGCTCCATCACCAAGGGCGTAGCCGACACCGTAGCCTTCGTCGAGGATGTAGCGCCTCGAGATTGCCACCACGTCGAGTGCGGAATCGCCGTTCATATCTGCTAACAACAGATCTTCAGGCGTCTGAAGGTCACCGCCACCTTCAGATTGCAGGGGGCCTAATATGATTTCCCATTGCTGGGACATTCCATCGCCTGTGTTTCTCGCAGAGTTGATGCGCGGGCTGGCGCCCCCCCCCAGGAGGCCGGCTGCGCCGCTTCCACTAATGAAGGCGATGTCAGCGTCCCCGTCGCCATCAATATCTCCCATATCCAATGACTGAGGTTGCGAATTCGCTCTTGCCCAGATTATCTGGACGTCTCCGAAATTTCCACTGCCGTTGTTCGGGAGCCAGGCTAACCGGCTCGTCGCCCTCGCTTGGACCATGACGATATCAAGATCGCTGTCTCCGTCGAGATCGGCCAAAGCAATGTCCTGGATATACCGTGATGCGTTCGCAAAGAAGTCGAAGAAGCCGACTGATAGAATTGTATTCACCGTGAACGATCCTTCTCCATCGTTCGTGTAGAGCCTCAAAGCAGAATCTACCCCTCCGACTTGACCCGAAAGGGTTCCGGCTGAGCCCGTGACGACGTCGAGATCCCCATCACTATCCAAATCTGCCACCTCAAAGGAGGTCAGGTTTGGTTCAGGATTCTGTGTTATCGAGTCGGTCTGCAGTTGCCAGTTGTTATTTCCGTTATTTCGAACCCATGACACACGATACATGGATTCGCCGTTCGCTTCTCCCGTATAGTGCCTGATGACAAAGTCTATGTCTCCATCCCCATCCAGATCGGCAGGCTTCGCGTCTCCAGCGTCAACTCCCAGAGGGAGGCGGATAGAATTGGGGGTGAAGCTTACGAGCTGGGCGGAGGTCGAAGCAGGAACGAGAACCAGAGCCGCTATGGCTACAAGGCTGAGAGGTGGAAGGAGGCGGTAAGGGTTCAGAAAGACAAGAAAACTCATTGGTGTATTCAGGAACCGTCTTTAAACAGCAGAGATCGATCCACGCCTCAAGCCTGTTTGGGGCCTCCCGATGGGTGCCCCATGACGTCGCGTCATCTTGCAGGACCGGCCAAGAGGTCGGCCGGGATGAGGAGATCCGGGGGCTTCTTCATGGCTCCTCCTTCCAGCTCCGGGGGGGTGCGCAAGCACAGGGGCCTGTGGCGGCCGGGAGACGCGGGGATTACTGCTGAGCTAGAGCAATCCGGAAAAACTTCTTATCGGCATCGAGTGGCACGGTGGCGGTGACCGTCTCTGGTTGCGCAAACCAATCCTGCAGGTTCTCGCTACTCTGAATTTCAAACTCCAGCGTGACGGTATTTGTTTCCTCGTCTGCTCGAAAGACCAGTGAGCCTGCCCGGGCGTCTTGCACCTGTTCAAGGGTTGGCCTTTGTGAGAGTTTTGCAATCTGCTGGTCCTTTGCTTCAATAGAGGCCTGCAGGTCGCCAATCTGCGTGCTGAGCTGCTGCATTTGTACGCTCATTGCTTCCAACATTGTTTTGACTTCCGCAATCTCGGTCGTGTTTGCCTCGACCTGGGGCTTGAGCATTTGGATCTCTTCGTAGTTCCCCAAGGAGGCGCCGCCCAAAAGCGAGCCGAGATTAACCCCGCCGAGGTCGACCCCGTCAAGGCGGGCTCCGCTGAGATTGGTTATGTAAAGGGAGGCCTCCATGAAATTGGCCCAGCGGAGGTCGGCGCGGGTGAGGTTGGCGTTGCGGAGGTCGGCCCCGCTGGCGTTGGCGGTGTAGAGGTCGGCGTTGCGGAGGTCGGCCCCGGAGAGGTTGGCGTTGCGGAGGTCGGCGAAGGTGAGGTCGGCCCCGCTGAGGTTGGCCCCGGTGAGGTCGGCCCCGGTGAGGTCGGCGCCGCTGAGGTTGGCCCCGGTGAGGTCGGCGCCGCTGAGGTTGGCCCCTTCGAGGTCCGCATCACGGCCAATCGTGTAGGTGCCACCGTTCACCTCAATGACCCCGGTCCGCCGCCCGGTGGTGGGATCGATAGTCTCTTGGGTCCACACGCCCTGCGCGTGGAGCGTTACGGAGCTTAGGGCGACGACAAGGAGAGCAATGAGCTTCTTCATGGCTAATCCCTACCACCGGCCCGGCGCGGTGGGCAAGCACGGGGCTTGTGCGGCCGTGGGCGGCGTGGATCACTCCTGAGCTAGAGCAATCCGGACAAACTTCTTGTCGGCATCGAGTGGCACGGTGGCAGTCACCGTCTCTGGCTGCGCAACCCAGTCCTGCAGGTTCTCGCTGCTCTGAATTTCAAACTCAAGAGTGACGGCATTGGTTGCTTCGTCCGCACGAAACACCAGTGAGCCTGCCCGGGCGTCTTGTATCTGTTCCAGGGTTGGCCTTTGGGAGAGTTCGGCAATCTGCTGGTCCTTTTCTTCAATAGAAGCCTGCTGGTCGTTCAGTCGCGCATTGAGCTGCTGCATTTGTACGCTCATTGCTTCCATCATTGTTTTGAGTTCCGCAATCTCGGTCGTGTTAGACTGAATGGAAAAGGCCTGTGTCCAAGTGATCCCTACCTTGCGGGTGTTTGCCTCGACCATCGTTTTGAGATTTTCAATCTCGTCATGGTTGGCCTTTGTTAAGCCGGTTAAAAGCGATCCGGTGTCGGCCTCGTCGAGATTGGCCCCGAAGAGGTAGGCTCCGCTGAGATCAGCCCCGACGAGGTTGGCCCCGCTGAAGTTTGCGCGGCTGAAGTTTGCGTTGCGGAGGTTGGCTCCGAAGAGGTCGGCGCCGGTGAGGTTGGCTCCGGCGGATTGGGACCTGCTGAGGTCAGCCTCACGGAGTATGGCCTGTTCGAGGTTGGCGTTGCCGAGGTTGCCGTTGCGGAGGTTGGCTCCGCTGAGGTCGGCCCCACGGAGGTCGGCGCCAATGAGTATGACGCTGTCGAGGTTGGCGTTGTCTAGAAAGGCGTTGCGGAACTTGGTCCCGCTGAGGTTTGCCCCGCGGAGGTTGGCGCCATCGAGGAGAGCGTTGCGGAGGTCGGTATTACTGAGGTCGGTATTACTGAGGTCGGCCCCGCGGAGGTCGGCCCCGATGAGAAAGTTGTTGGGTTCAATCCAGTGGAAGAGGCCATTGACCTGAATTTGTCCGGTCCGCCGCCCGGTGGTGGGATCGATAGTCTCTTGGGTCCACACGCCCTGCGCGGGGAGCGTTACGGAGCTGAGGGCCACGACAAGGAGAGCAAGGAGCTTCTTCATGGC
>CAWWCX010000101.1:0-11610 GCA_963935445.1 uncultured Roseibacillus sp. | reverse complement strand
CATGATCAGTCCCGTGCTTCTCATTTTGCGGGGGGGGCTGCGATTCTTAAAATGTCGTTCCGTAATGGAGGGGGCGTCTCGCTGTGCTAACCTCGCTGTCATGGATCTGACCAACAAAAGCAAAAAGCCGCTTATTGTGCCTCTTCCGGGTGGAAAACGTCTTTTTCTGCAGCCCGGGCGCACCGGACAGGTGACTCCCAAGGCCCTCGAGCATCCGCCGGTGGTGGAGTTGCTTGAGTCGGGTGCTCTGGAGTCCGCGGAGGGTTCCCATGGTCCCACGACCCGGGCGGCAGGGAAAAGCAGCGGTTCCTCAAGGAAGGGGAGCCCGGTGAAAGGGAACGGCGGGGCGGCCCGCCAATCGGGAGATCGCTAGGGGAGGCTCCGCGTGGCCGGGCATGTGGGGTGGTGCCCGCGTCTGGGTCGCGGTTCCTGGTGCAGGGGGAGCTGCCTTGGAAGAATACGGTGTTCGGGGTTTGCGCCTCAGACGTATTTGCTGAGGAGATTCCGCCCTCGCTCGGTTTCCCAGGCGGGCTTCTGTTGAAGCAGGTTGGGAAGTTCCGTTGCGAGCTCGTAGTAATGATGAAAAACCTCCATCGTGGAGCCTGAAACCGGAGGCACAATCCACGACCAGTCTGCGTGGACTTTCCTGCCGGCGTTCTCCTCGCGGGCACAGAAGGTCATGAACTCCTTCGAGGCCTGGTGATGGCTCACAAGGCGAACGCCCTGCTTTTCAAAGGAGTGCAGGACAGCCTCATTGAGAACAAGAAGGGCATGATCCTTCCAGAGGCTGCTTCGGGATGTCGCTAGCCCCATCCTTTCAGCTACCACGGGCAGCAGGTTGTAGCGCTTTTGATCGCCGAAGTTTCGCGCTCCGATCTCCGTTCCCATGTACCACCCATTGAAGGGTGCGCAGCCGAAGGCGTCGTTGCCGGTGGCGAGAATCATGTCCGCCAATGCGGGAACGGCGTGCCACTTGAGTTGCAACTGGCTGAGCCAGGCATGTTCGGGATGCTCGATCTGGACCTCGAGGATTTCACTCCGGGGCAGATCCCGGACGACAAGTTCCTTTCCCACCTGGATAATCAGGGGGAGGACGTCAAAGGCTCCTGGCTCGGAGGGCGCTTTCCATCCCAGCGCCAGAGCCAATTCGGTAATTTTCACCTGAGCGGGATCACCGAGCACGGTGCCGTTCGGTAACTGGTAGCCTGCGTAGCGAATCAACTGTGTGTTCCAGATCCGAATTTCCCGTTCCGGTCCCTCCCACGCCCGGAAGACGGTCTGCGTCGGGGTTACCTGTCCGCTATTGGTGGCCTTTCGCAGATGTTCCACACAGGCATCGAAGATTTCGTCCACATGGTCAGCAGAGCGGGCATCGATCACATGGAGGGATTGCCAGTGCAGTCTTCCAATGCAGCGCACGGACTGCCGCCAGGCCTCGCGGGCCGCTTCCTCAAGGCTCTTTTCCGCGCTTCCATTGAGGCAGAGACCTGCCGAATGCTCCAGCAGATCGATCCGTTTCTCGTGACCGGGAAGGATTTTCTCCCCGTCTCCCGCAACGGGACAGCGGGAGACGGTGTTCCCAGGAGCATCCCCGCGCGTATCATTCATGGGTGAAGCAGGGGTGAAACCGCTGAAAGGACAGGTTCCAGAGTGAGCATGGGAGGTTGATGGAATCATGGTATTTCCGCTGTTGCCCCAACCGGATTTCCTTCCTGGTTTTTCCAGGAATTCTCAAATCACGGTTTGGCCGGGCGCAAGGGGTATTGTCCACGGATCTACAGCCGGAGTTTATGCGAATTCCGAATCTAGTCCACCGGCAATGGCAGGTTGTCTTTCGGCGGTATGCCTGCCGGCGCCCGGGAGTCATATGTCCACGGGCTCGGGCAGGACTCGAGAGTCTGGAGGAAGGGCTTGATTGTGAGGTGGTAACCGTAATTCGAAGTGATCAGTCTCAGGCTTTCGAGGTCCTTGAAAGGCCGCGATCAGCGTGGGGTATGAGCAATTGAGAGGGGCGGGTCCGGCTTCGAGGCTTTCGTGGTGGGCTGGCGAGGGAAAAGGTGACTTGAAACCGGTCGGGGTCAATCCGGCATGGTTGCACCCGAACGCGGTCGCCAAGTTTCAGGCTTCGGGCCGCCCTCAGGTTCCGGAATTGGCTCGAGGCTTGGTGGAAGGTATAGGCTCTCTTTCCGAGGAGTCTGGAGGGAACAAATCCCCCGATTCCGAGTTCGTCGATGTTGATGAAGAGGCCGTGGGGACGCACGTCGGTGACGAGAGCCGAGTAGGCAGGGGGGACGCGAAGCCGGAGTTGCGACTCGAGAAATGCACAGATCTTCCGGCGCTTGCTTTCGCGTTCCGCCATGCAGGAAGTCCGTTCAGTTTCCGAAATATGAGCAGCGACCTTCCTCAGGGCGGCGGTATCAGCTACGGCGTTTCCGAATAAAGCGCGGTGGACGACCAAGTCCGCATAGCGTCGGATAGGAGAGGTGAAGTGGGCATAGTCCGTCTTCGCCAATCCGTAGTGCCCGAGGGAGCGGGTGGTGTAGTGAGCCCGGTTGAGAGACCGCAGAAAGCCGATCTGGAGTGCGGGGCCGAGGGCTGATTTCTCGAGGCGTTCGAATAGTCTTTGGACTTCCCGTTGCTTGCTCAGATCGCCACAGGCAATTTGCTGAGCTTGCACGGTTTTCCGATATCGCCTGAGACGTTCCGGGTCCGGGCGCTCGTGGGCGCGGTGAATGCTGGGCCGGCGGAGTTTCCGCAAACGTCTGGCCACCGCCTCATTGACCAGAAGCATGAGCTCCTCAATGAGTTGATGGGATTGGTCATGCTCCACTTGCTCGATTCCGGTGAGATGACCGCGCCTGTCGAGGTGGAGAGTTGTTTCGGGAGACGAGAAGTCCAGTGACCCGGCACGGAGGCGCCGGTTTCTGATGCGCTGTGCAAGGCGGCTGGCCTGACGTATCATGTGCACGAGATGAGAGGGTACCCCTCTGGTTTTCTGGCCGGAGATGACGAGCATGGCCTCCTTGTAGCTGAATGCCCGCTGGGAGCGCATGACGGCGGAGCCGAAGTGTGCGTGCAGGACGCGCCCGGTATTGGTCAGGAGCAGTTCCACGCATTTGCTCAAGCGGTCTGTTCCCGGCAGCAGGGAGCAGAGCCCGTTGCTGAGATTCTCTGGAAGCATGGGGATGACGCGGTCAACGAGGTAGGTGGAGTTCCCACGGAGTTGCGCCTCTTCGTCGAGGGCTGATCCCGGTCTGACGTAGTGCGATACATCCGCGATATGGACACGCATTCGCCAGTGTCCCTTGGAAGTCCGTTGAAGGGAAAAGGCGTCGTCCAGATCTCGAGCGGAGGGTGGATCGATAGTAATCACGGGATCCCGTCGGCAATCGAGACGGCCTTTGATTTCGCTTGATCGAGGGCGGTCTCCATGGCGCCGGGCCTCACGGAGGGCTTCGCGAGGGAAGATCTCGCGCAGGGAATAGTCCCCGTGTCTCGGGGAGGTTGTTTTCATTCGGTTGTCGTTGGCAGGGTGTTCTCCCGCGCTGCAAAAATGCATAGCCGCCATTGAGCGCGGACTGCGTCGCCGGTTCATTCCGGCGGGTGACCCGAGACCGGGTCAGTCAAAGAGTCCTTCGAAAGGAAGGACACTGGAACGATGACAGAGCCTTCTGCAAAGGCAAGCGCTATTGCTCCGTATTCATTTCCCGCGAGTCAGGCGGCCTGTTTTCCTGTGCCTCCAAGTGAACTCGTCAGGGTCGAAATGGTAGGCCTTCTTGGAATTGGCGGAAGGTTTCCGCCGGGCGGGAATCCATCGGGAAGTCTCCTGGAGCACGGATGCGTGTTCCGGGTCGCGGGCGAGATTGGTCCATTCGTTCGGGTCATTCCGGTGGTCGTAGAGCTCCCACTCGGAGGTTTGATAGTGGATTGCCCGGTAGTGTGCAGTGCGCACGGAAACGTGTCCCCTTTCTTCGATGGTGATGGCGGGTTGCAGGCGTTTCCTGCCCGGGTCAAGAAGCCATGGGACGAGGCTCATCCCGTCTAAATTCCTGACGGGCGGCAGGGAGCACAGTTCGATCAGGGTCGGGAAGATGTCGACGAGACTGACGGCCTGGGCGCACCGCTGATTGCTGTCGCCCACCCCGGGGGCAACGATGATGAATGGGACCCGGGTGGCTTCCTCCCAGAGGGTGCGTTTGTGCCAGTGGCCTTTCTCGCCGAGGTGCCAGCCGTGATCGGACCAGAGAACGATAATCGTATTCCCTGCCGCGGGGCTTCGGTCAAGGGCTGCAAGGACTCGCCCCACGAGGGTGTCTGCGAAGGTAATGCTCGCGAGGTAGTGCTGCACGGCGGTTTTCCATTTACCGGCTTCGCGCAGACGGGAAAGATCACCGGATTTCCGGAGAGCAAGTTTGCGTCCGGGGTCCGGGACATCGGCAAGGTCGTCCCCCGGAGCGGGAGGCAGGACAATCTTGTCGAGGGGATAAAGATCGAGGTATTTGCGGGGGACATACCATGGCATGTGGGGATGGAAGAGACCACAGGCGAGGAAGAAGGGCTTCTCGTGGCCCCGCTGCTCGAGGGTCTGCAGGTAGTTGACCGCGTAATCGGCAACCAGCGAATCGTCGTAGCTGGCCTCTGGCTGCGGAAGAACGCCCCAGTCTGCTTCTCCGGAGTAGAGCTTGATGCCTGAGTATGGAAATGCGGCAGGTCGAGACTTCGGGGCAGTCCAGGGATACAGGGGAGAGCCATGTCTGATCCAGCCGTTGTCGTTGAAGAGCATGCGCTGGTAATCGTCCCACTGCCCGGGTGGATTGTTCCCGGCGGTGTGGTGGTAAATCTTGCCGGCGCCCACGGTGTGGTAGCCGTTTTCCCGAAAGTGGATGGGAATGGTGCGCAGATCCGGCAGGTTTGGTTTCCACCAGTGTTGATTGTTGTAAATTCCGGTTGAGGTCGGGAGCAGGCCGCTCATGACCGCG
Source organism: uncultured Roseibacillus sp. (assembly GCA_963935445.1). Taxonomy (GTDB): domain Bacteria; phylum Verrucomicrobiota; class Verrucomicrobiia; order Verrucomicrobiales; family Akkermansiaceae; genus Roseibacillus_B. The sequence continues at coordinate 6,631 of CAWWCX010000101.1, read as the reverse complement.
GCTCGGCTTGGGCAGCATACCGGAGCAGCGCAGTGGGCGTTGGTGAACGCGGTCCCCCGGGCCGCGAGGCGGTCAAGATGGGGGGTAAAGACGGGTCCGGGGCACCCGCCGGCCCCGGGGTGTGCGGCATTGGAGAGAAATCCAACCCAGTCATTGAGATCATCGACGGCAATGAAGAGGACATTCTTCCGGGGTGCCGCGTTGCCGGGGAGGCAGAGATAACCCGGGAGGAGGATGGCAAGAAGGGCAAGCATCCGTAACATCCGGGTCATCCCAGCAGCTGGAGGGGTCTGGGGCAAGGACAGCTGGGATACCGGTGGTTGACCGGAGCGGGGATTGCCCGATGCTGGGAGCTCTCGTGTATCGGTCCTTCCTGTCTGTCTGCCTGCTGACCATCGCCACCAGCGTGATGGCCTGGTCCCAGATCAGCTTCACGGAGCGGACATCCCTGCTGGGAGACGCTGCCTTGAGCGGGGCGCCCATGGCGGTGGTGGACATGAACGGCGATGGAAGGGATGACCTCGTGCGCCTCTCTGGAACGCAGACGCTCCTGATTGATTACCAGCAGAGGCCAGGGGAACCTTTTTCAAGCTACGTCTACGGGGCCGTTCCGCGAGGTTCCATCTGGGCGATCTGTGCTGCGGATGTGGACCGGAATGGCCACAATGATCTCTTTCTTGGGCCCTCGGGCGGAGGTGGCCTTCTTCTGATGGCGGACGCCGCTGGCGCATCCTATATGCTCGTTGAAATGCCGGAACGGGACATTTTTGTGCAGGGGTCGATCTTTGCGGACCTCGATAATGATGGCAACATCGACCTTTTCGCCTGCGACGACAACGCCAACAACAAACGCTACCGCAACAACGGTGCGGGGACGTTCTCGCTGGATTCCGGGTTGATCGATACGGATCTGCCGTCCGCGGTTTCGAGTGGGAACTATGCCGTGATGTTCACAGACTACGACAACGACGGACACCGGGATCTCTATCTCTCAAAGTGCCGGGTCGGCGTGGAGGATCCCCGAGACCGGCGGCGAATCAACCGCCTGTTCCGGAATGACGGTGGAAATGTATACTCGGATGTGGGACCTGCGGTAGGGCTTGATGACGGAGCCCAGTCATGGTGTGCGGATTTCGGGGACATTGACAACGATGGAGACCTGGACTGTTTCGTTCTCAACCACGGTCCCGGAACAACGCGACTCTATGAGAATGATGGGAGTGGGATGTTCACGGACATCACAGCGAGGGCGGGATTGGCGGAGATCAGCTATTTTGGAATCCAGGCCCTCTTCCGGGATTTTGATAATGACACATTTCTGGACCTCCTGGTGTGTGCTTCCAACCTGGGAGGGCAGCCTGCGACCTACAGGCTTTACCGCAACAATGGAGGCAGGTCCTTCACCCGGGTTCCGGGGGTTCTGCAGGACAGCGGCGGCGGAGCGGTTTCCTATCTGCACTCTTGCGCCCTGGGCGATCTCAATCATGACGGATTTGTCGACATCTACGGGGGGCGTGGGACGAACTTCAACGAGCCTTCCGACGATCTCGAAGACCTTCTTTTCCTGAACGACGGGAATACGAATCACTTCCTTGGGGTACAGGTGCGGGGCAGGCTCTCGAATATCAATGGGATCGGGACACGACTGGAGCTGCACGGAGACTGGGGCGTCCAGGTGCGAGAAGTGCGCGCGGGGGAAGGCTACGGGATCCAGAATTCGCTGACCAAGATTTTCGGGCTGGGGGCCACCTCGGTGATTGACCGGCTGGTTGTTAAGTGGCCTTCGGGGATTACGGAGGAGTATCTGTCTCCGGCGGCGGATCAGTTCCTGCAGGTTACCGAAGGAGAGACGTGGTCGGATGATCAATTTACACTGCCTGTGATAGCGAGTCCGCTGACGGCGACCGGCACGGTGGGGGAGCGCTTCGAATACCGGGTGTCCACGAGTAATCTGAGCCTGGGCTACGCCATTGTCGATGGTCCTGCCGGCATGAGTGTCGACGGGGAAAGTGGAGTAATCACATGGCTTCCAGCCACGGAAGGAGTGGAAACGGTGCGTATCGAGGCCTTCAATCGGGCGGGAGTGAGCAGGGAAAGTCTCATCGTAACAGTCGAGTTGCTGCCGCCGCCGCCGGACTATGCCGGGGCGATCAACAACAGCGAACTGGTTTTTGCCACGTCGGAAGATGCCTGGGTTGTGCAGGAGCTGGAGAGTCGCGACGGGCAGGCGTTGCGGAGTGGCCCGGTCGGGGACGAGGAGGAATCCTGGGTGGAGACCACTGTTGTTGGTCCGGGGGAGCTCAAGTTCTGGTGGTCGGTCTCCTCCGAGGATGATTATGACGAACTGGTATTCCGGGTGAATGGTGGCCGGGAGACCGAGATCAGCGGAGAGGTTGGCTGGCGGCAGGTAATCCATCAGGTGCCGGCCGGGTCACACGCCCTGCGCTGGTCCTATGAGAAGGATGTTTCCCGTTCCGTTGGCGATGACGCCGGGTATCTTGACGAGATTTCCTGGGCCGCGTCCGACAGCGACAGAGATGGGCTTTGGGACGACTGGGAGCGGATACACTTTGGAGACCTCTCCGCGGATGGAAGGGGAGATCCGGATAGTGACGGGAGAACGAATGCAGAGGAGTTTGCGGCGGGAACGGATCCGAAGGATTCAGGTTCGCTCCTCAGGATTCTTCGGGTCACCCGGGAGGCGAGTGGGATCAGCGAGCTGGTATTTCAAAGCGTTCCGGGCCGTCGCTACGTCATTGAGGGATCAACAGTTCCAGAGGGATTTCAGCCGGTGACCAGTGAGGTGACAGCCGAGTCTTCGACCACTGCGGTCAAGGTAGTGCTTTACGCCCCTGAACAGACGGAGGAGGTGACCTTCCTGGGGGCTGGTGCGCCGGGCAGGGTGCTTGTGCCGGATCGGAGTCTTAACGGTCTCTGGCGGGGTGGGGACGAGGTTGGGTTTGCGGCAGCAGGCGGTGAAGCCGGGTGGAGGAACGCTATTCAGGGGATTGGCTATGATGCGAGCCAGACCCTCTACGATCCGTATATCGGGACTGATCTTGAGGCGGAGATGTACAGGTCTCATCCCACCGCCTACCTCCGGTTGCCCTTCCATGTTGAGGATCCGCTCCTGGTCACGGCTCTTGTCCTCAATGTTCGTTATGATGATGGTTTTGCGGCGTGGTTGAACGGGGTGCCCGTCGCGAGCGACAACAGTCCGGGAGGAAGCCTCGGATGGGAGTCGTCGGCCCCGGTCAGTCGGCCTGATGACTGGGCCATCAACTTTAATCCCTTTGATCTTCAGGCGCATCTGGGGGCGTTGCAGCCGGGGGGCAATGTCCTCGCGCTACAGGGGCTCAACCGGAGAAGCGACAACCGGGATTTTCTTCTTCAGGCGGAGTTGATCGGAGAAGTGGCGACTCTGCTCTCTCCACCCGCCTATTTCCTGCGGGTACGGGCAATTGAGTGATTCCGGAAAGGGAGCCAGAGAGCGGTGAATACGGTGGCCCCGGCCAGAATCATCCAGAGGATGCGCAGGGGGTAGGGGCCCAGCAGGTCAACCGGGGTGGGTGCCGACGGGACATCGTCTCCGAGAAAGCCGTAATTCCAGCCGGCGATGGCATTGACGACGGTGAGGAGCAGGACATAGCCCAGGGTGAAGAGGGAACTGTGCAGAAGATCACGGAAGGAGGGCCGAAAACGTTGGCTGCCAAAAATGCACGCAAAGGCAAGGATGATGAAGCCGTGGTAGAGCCAGAAGATCCAGAATCCCAGGTCCGCCGGGTCCGATCCGACGGTGGGCGTAACGAAGGCCCAGATGTACAGTCCGAACCAGAAATACATTACTCCCCGGAAGAGATCAATTCCGCGGAGGAGGGCGAGCGCGCCGAACACATTGGCCATGTTGCAGAAGTGAAGAGGCAGGCTGCTTTCGAGGGCAAAGCGTGCAGGCATCAGCCAGTAGCTTGTATTGACGACCCAGGAGGCGAAGCATCCCCATCCCACGAAGAGGAGGAGAAGGCGCTGCCCGGATTTTTCTGCCAGGTGGTGCCCCGTCACCCCCACCAATAGTGCGGTCACTGCGATCACCGACAGGATGGCGAGGTGCAGGGTATTCCCGGTCTGGAATTCCGAGAGATTCATGTGAATTCAGGAAGATGCCGGGGACGGGGCGGGAAGGGAAATTGATTTTTCTCTTCCTCGGAACCGGGCGGGGCTCCCGGCAGGAACACCATGATACAAAAGAAGGAGTGGATGGATGCCTGACAGTGGGTAGGATCGCCTCGATGAAGGAGGAGCGGCGCAAAGTGGCCTGCATCGGGGACTCGATCACCTATGGGTATCAGATCAGGGACCGGAGTCAGACCTACCCCGGGATCCTGCAGGGTTTGCTGGGAGAAGGTTGCTCCGTGAGGAACTTCGGAAATTCCGGGCGAGGGATTCTCCGCAAGGCGCGGAAGCTGGATGAACCCCGGGCCTTCATGTTCATGCCGCAGCACCGGCAGGCGCTGGAGTGGAAGCCTGATGTGGTGATATGCAACCTCGGAATCAATGATCTGATCGACTGGGACCAGCTTGGGCATGAATTCATCGCCGACTACCGGGCTCTCCTTGCGGAATACCGCGCGCTGGCTGGCATCCCACGCATGTTGATCTGGCATCGCCTGGCGCCCCTCTTCCCGGGGCACCCCTTCCATGGTGACGAACGGGTGGAGGCGGTGAACGGGAGGATTGCGGAAGTCGCCCGCCTTGAGGCTGTTGAAACAATCGAGATGGAGGACCCACTGCGGGGGCACCGGGAGTGGTTTCCTGACAAACTCCATCCCAACGAAGCGGGGGCGGCGGAGATTGCGAGGGTGACAGCGGAGTATCTGTAGCGTGGCGACTGAGATGAGTATCGAGGAGGCACGGGCGCTGGTTTGGAACTACCACCAGATGGGGCAGGAGGATGCCCTCCAGCGGGCGGACCTGATCTGGGTCCTCGGAAGCCATGACTTGCGGGTGGCTGACCGGGCGGTGGATTTGTGGAAGGAGGGACTGGCGGGAGAGATCCTGATGTCGGGTGGACTGGGGAATTTCACGGCTGGAGTATTTGAAAAACCGGAAGCGGAACTTCTTGCCGAGAGGGCCGCGGGTCTGGGTGTGCCGCGAGAGGCACTTCTGATCGAGAATCGCTCTGCGAACACAGGGGAGAATGTCCGCTTCAGCAGGCAATTACTGGAGGGCAAGGGACGAGCCGTGAACTCGGTGATCGCGGTTCAAAAACCCTACATGGAGCGTCGGACTTATGCGACGATCCGGGCCCAGTGGCCCGAGTTGAGGGTGCAGGTTACATCTCCTCGCCTCGACTTTCCGGATTACTGCGTGGGCGAGATGACGGCCGATGAGGTGACGCACATCATGGTGGGGGATCTGCAGAGGATCTGGGAGTATCCGAAACGGGGTTTCATGATCGAACAGGACGTGCCGGGAAATGTGCGGCAGGCCTTCCTGCAATTGGTGGAAGCGGGTTACGACCGGCACCTGTTGAGATGACTTCCCGTCAGGGCCCGGAGGGGCGCGGAGGGGACGCCTCCAATGCGCGGGCAATGGCCGCGCGGGCAAGCAACCGGGTGGAGTCGAGGGTGGGAACGGGGGAGAAGTCATCATTGAGTATGAGGGGAAGTTCGGTGCAGCCCAGAACGACGCCATCGCAGTCGTGCTCGGTCTGCAGGCGTTCGATCACGGCCAGGAGCGCCGAGCGGTCCCCGGATGTGACCTCACCGAAGACCAGGCGGTCAAAGATAAGCGAATTAATGGCCACTCGCTCCCGGGTGTTCGGAATGAAGGAATCGATGCCGAGGGGGGAGAGGTTGCGGCGGTAGACCGGTCCTTCCATAAGGTAGCGTGTTCCCAGAACGGCGAGACGTTTCAATCCGCGGTGATGGGCCTCCGCGGCAACAACCTTCGCGATATGGAGCCACGGAAGAACGGCTTCCACGTCGAAATGATCGAGAGCCTCATGGACGGTGTTATCCGGACAGATGACAAAATCGGCGCCGAGTGATCGGAGCTTGTCGCAGGATTCGGCCAGGAGCTTGCCGATAGAGAGCCAGTCACCCTTCTCGAGAAGGCGACAGTGTTCGCCGAAGCTGAAGGCATGCATGACGATCTCAGGATGATGAAGACTCCCGAGCAGTTTGTCGGCCCCGGCCGTGATAGTCTCGTAGCACAGGGCTGCGCCCGGCCCGCTGCATCCTGCAATTCCGATCGTTTGTGCCTTTCTCCAGTCGCGCATGGGGACGGGTAACCCGGGGGGGAAGAATCCTCGATGGGATTCTTGTGCTCTGCTGTGGCCCGGCCAAGTGGAAAAACGTGACTGGAGGGTTGCTCAAAGCGGGTGCCCGGCGTTCAGACCGTGATCATGGGCAGAAAAGAAAATTCACGGAGGCGAGCGACTCATCGAAAGGGGGCACCGGCAGGCTTATGCCGAGGATCACGGGTGGGCCGCGTTGCCTGCGTTGCGAAGGAATCTTCGGCCCGGTAAGATGCCGCACGATCGTGTGTTCAGGGTGAAAACGGCTCAGAGTTTGCCGACGGTATCCGGCTGTCTCTTATACACATCTGACGCTGCCGACGATATGCAGTGTGT
>CAWWCX010000100.1:0-11660 GCA_963935445.1 uncultured Roseibacillus sp. | reverse complement strand
TTGCTTGTTTCGACCACAGTGCGGGGACGGGATTCCTTCCGGCGGGAGAGATCCGATGCGCTTTCTCGACAGAAGGGCCCGGTTTTGCTGGGCTGAGTCATGACGTTGCGAGAAGTAGCGGAGAGAGCTCTGTTCGCGACTTCCCTCGAAGAAAAGCTGGCTCCTCCGCCAGCCGGGGTGATCGATGAAAACCGGGGGAAGGCCATCTGCTCTCCGGACTTGCCAGGCCGCCCGGAGAACCTGGCCTTGCGGCGCGATGGAGTTCGGGCGGAGTTTCCCGGAGCTTTCGGAATCGAGAATGACGCGCAACGCGGGAAGCTTCTCCACTTCTTTGCGAATCACGAGTTGCTGGCTACGGAGCTGATGGCCCTTGTCCTGCTGAAGTTTCCGGATGCTCCCGCCGAGTTTCGGGCAGGAGTCCTGCGGACTTTGAAGGATGAGCAGATGCACACCAAGCTCTACCTGAAGCGGATGAAGGAGTGCGGGGTGCAGTTCGGTGACTTTCCTGTGAACGGTTTTTTCTGGGGAGCGGTGTCCGGTATGTCCACACCGCTGGATTATGTCACCAGGCTCTCGCTGACTTTTGAGCAGGCCAATCTCGACTACGCGCGCGGGTATGCGCGGGTGTTTGCGGAATCGGGAGACCGGGAGACAGCGGCCCTCCTGGAAAGAATCTACCGGGATGAAATCGGGCATGTGAGCTACGGACTGGAGTGGTTCCGAAAGTGGAAACGGGAGGATTCGGATTGGCAGTCCTTCGTTGCGGGCCTGCGCCTGCCGCTCTCGGCGGTCCGGGCCAAGGGTGCGTTCTCCTTCAACGAGGAGGGGCGGAGGGAAGCGGGGCTCGATGAGGAGTTCATCCGGGAACTGCGGGTTTGTGCGCAGTCGAAGGGGCGCACCCCGAATGTTTTCTGGTTTAATCCGGGAGCGGAGGAGAGCCTGTTGGCCTCTCCCGGGGAGACCACGCAGGCGGCCCGGCAGGTAGAGCGGGATCTCGCGATCCTTCCCGCTTTCCTGGCACGAAGGGAAGATGTGGTTCTTGTGCCCGAGGAACCGCCCAGAGGGTTCCTGGAGAATTTACTTGAGGAAGGGATCGAGTTACCGGAGATCGTCGCCCTTGAGCAGGTGGACGACGTTGCGGAACGAAAGTTGCATGAGTTGCGCCCATGGGCCCGCACGCCTGATGCCCAGATTGTAATCGGCGCCTTGCGAAGGCCATGTGGGCTGACTCCGCGCGAGCTTTTTTCCAAGGCTGTTCATGCGACCTTTCTGCGGGAGCTCCTTGATCTATCGGATAACCCGCTCCTCTGTCCGCAGTCCTGTGTGGGACGCTGGGCTGCTTCGGTCGATGAACTGCAGCATTGGATGGAGAGTTTCGAGGACGAGGAATGCGTTTTGAAGGCTCCCTTCAGTACGGCAGGGCGGGATCGCGTCGTGTGCCGGACAAAGCAGGCTCTTCCGGATATCGTGCGTAAACGGGCGGAGGGAATCATCTCCCGACAGGGAGGGCTGGTGGTCGAGCCCTGGCTCCCGAGAGTGATTGACTTCTCTCTCCATTACGATGTGGGGGCACAGGGTGTGCGTCGACGTGGACTGGTGGTGATTGAGAATACGAAAGGCGGGCAGTTCCGGAGTGCTACCGTGGCGGAGCGCTTCACGGATTTCCTGGAGAAGGATGTGAGACGGGCGCTCTTCGAGGGATCTTCGCGGCGAGGGCAGCACATGGAATTCGTGGAAGAGGTCCTGGAGCCACGCCTGGGGGAGCTCTTGGAGAGTCATGGATATGCGGGGCCAGTGGGAGTCGATGCCTTTCTCTATCGTGACCGGGCGGGCGCACTGCGTTTCAAGCCGGTCGTCGAGCTCAACCCACGCTACACGATGGGCCGGGTGGCGCTCGAAGTGAGCAGATTCACCCGCCCGCAAGGACGAACGCGATTGGAAATTGGCCCGGTGGATAAACGACCAGCCGGGGCTCTCGCGCTGACACCAAGCTTTCCTTGGACGCGCTGGGCCGCATGGCTGGGTGAGGCGGGAGGTTGAGGGTTGCCGGAGAGTATTTGAATGCTGGCGTTGTGAGGGGGCGCTGCCTAGCGTGGTGGGATGAGAATATGTCTGGTTGCCGGATTTTCCCTGTTAGCCACGGTGTTCGCGCAGGATCCTGCCTGGCCGGTACTCTCGCCTGTGCCTGAGCCGGAGGCCCTTCCGGGGACAAAGCTGCTGCAGAGGAAAGGAGACCTGTCGATCGAGATGGTAGAGGGGGTGGACCGGTTTCTGGATGCGGAGATTGCGGCCGAGTTGAAGGAGCGGCGGGGAGGAAGCAGGGAGGAGCTGGCTCGCATGCTCGGCCTGCCCCGTGACCAGAACCCCGGGGATAACTCGTTTCGCTATGCGGGGCCTCGCTGGGGACCGGTGGGCAATGGGCGGAACTACACGGTGAGTGAGGTAAGTTGGAAGACTTTCGGTAATACGGAGGCGGTAGGGCTGCTCTTTGAGCCGAGCGGAAGTGCGCCGTTGGCGGATATCATTGCGCTGCCGGATGCGGACCAGGACGCGGAGGAACTGGGAGCAATGGAGCCGCATGCTGGAAGCCAGCGAACGCATCCCTTTGCAGCGGACATGGCCCTGGCCGGTTGCCGTGTCCTGGTTCCGGTCTTGATCCGGCGGACGGAGCACCATGCCATGCCCATGCGGGAATGGTTGCATCGTCCGGCCTGGGAGCTGGGGCGTACCCTCGCGGGCTATGAGGTGCTCAAGGTCCTGGCGGCGGTCGATTGCTTCCGGAGAGATGATCCGAGCCGGTCCGGGAAAAGTGCGAGCGGGAAGCTGGCAGTTGTTGGTTGGGGAGAAGGCGGACGGCTTGCTCTTTATGCTGCGGCCCTCGACGAACGGGTCGACGGGTCCCTCGTAAGCGGGTATTTCGGTCCGCGGGAGAGGGTGTGGGATGAGCCCGCAGACCGCACGGTCTTTGGTTTGCTGCGCGGTCATTCGGATGCGGAAATCGCGCGCCTGGTCGCTCCCCGGCCTCTCGTCATTGAGACGGGGCATTTTCCGGCCTACGGCTTTCGTCTGGACCAGGAGGGTGTGCCGGAGCGGATCCGGAAAGGGGCTGGGAAGCGAGGCAAACCGGGAAAACTACTGGCCCCGCAAGAGGAGGAGGTAAGGTCCGAGGTCGAACGTATTGGCCGGGAGGGGGTGGTTCTCCTCTCCACGAAGCGTGCCGTTAGTCCGGAGAGCTGGCGGACGTTGCTGGAGAAGATTGGGGTGGGGCTCCCGACGAACAAACTGGCGAAGCGCGATCTCGGCTGGGCGGCTATCAAGCCCTTGCAGACCGCGAAGAACATTGCGCGCCGTCACGCGGAGCAAGTGCAGGCCATTGATCGTCACAATCAGCGGGCTCTCGTCGATTCGGAGCGCGTGCGGGGGGAGTTCTTCAAAGGCGTGAAGCTGGATAGCTTGGAGAACTATGAAGCAAGTATTGCGCCGCTGCGGGAGAGGTTCAGCAGGGAGGTGATCGGCGAGCATGCGAGCCTGCAGGTGCTCGCTGAGCCCAATGCGCGCACCCGTAGTTACGAGGAGGGTTCAAGCACCATCAGCTACGAGGTGCTCCTTGACGTGCAAGCTGGTGTTCAGGCATACGGCATCCTGACCATTCCCAGGGACCTGAAGCTCGATGGCTCCGAGAAGCGGCCGGTTGTAGTGTGTCAGCACGGGTTGGAAGGGCGTCCGCAGTCGGTGACCGGTGAGATGGACCATCATTATTACAAGGCCTTCGCCACCCGGTTGGCACAGCGTGGATTCGTGACCTTCGCGCCCCAGAACCTCTATCTTGGTTACGATCTCTTTCGGATCCTGCAATTCAAGGCCAACGCGGTGGGCTGCACGCTCTTCTCGGTCATGGTCCCGCAGCATCGGCAGATAACGGACTGGCTGGCAGGCCTGCCCTTTGTCGATGAGGGGCGCATCGGGTTTTACGGGCTGAGTTACGGAGGCAAGTCGGCGATGCGGATTCCGCCCCTTGTGGACCGTTACTGCCTCTCGATCTGCTCAGCGGACTTCAATGAGTGGGTGTGGAAGAATGCGGCCACGGATCCGCTGTCGCTGCGCTACAGTTATGCCAACAAGGGGGAATATGAGATCTTCGAGTTCGATCTGGGGGGCACTTTCAACTACTACGAAATGGCCGCCCTGATATGTCCGCGTCCTTTCATGGTAGAGCGTGGGCATTTTGACGGAGTGGCTCCGGACAAGACAGTGGCCCACGAATTCGCGAAGGTTCGGTTTCTGTATGCCGCAGGCCTGGGAATTGGAGGCCGGACCGAGATCGAGTGGTTCGTGGGTCCCCATTCCATTAATGGGAAGAAGACATATGAGTTCCTGCACCGTCACCTGCGGTGGCAAAAGAGGTAATCGGAGAGCGTTGTGAGCGAGGTCCGGAAAGCCGGGGGAATACGAGAATGAGGAGCTTGATCCTGAGCCTTTAGCTGGTAACCGAAGCGAGCGCAATGGTCCTTGGGCGGGCCCTCGATGCGAGGTTCGCGAAAGTGGACATCACCCCGAAACTGGGAGGAGACCGCAAGGTCCGGCTGCGGGAGAGAACAGCCTCAGCATGGAAAAGGCTATTTTTGCGGTCTGCTTGCGATGACCGGGGCTTGCGAAATGTTCAGCTGGGGAGAGGACCTCGAAGGGGAAGAAGCAGGGCGAAGTTGGCCGGGGAGTGGTCCAGTAGAATAGAGTGTTCCGGACCGGGACTCGTTCACTCTCGGGGAGCAGGCAATAAGTTGATTTTTATCGTGTGTGCGACTGGTTAAGCTGTATATTTAATATATGTTAGAGATACCCCTCGGTGGGGGGAAAAAAATCCAGCTGGATTTCCCTGAGATTACGACGCGAACAGTTCTGATCGGGGCGGGCCTGCTACTTGCCTTGGTGGGAGGCGTGACCTCTTTCTACACCGTGCAGGCGGATGAGGAGGGTGTCGTCCTGCGATTCGGGAAATACCAGTCTACGCAGTCGCCCGGCCTTCATTTCAAGATGCCGTTTTTCATCGACAGGGTTGAGAAGGTCGAGGTCCTGCGCCAGATGAAGCAGGAGTTTGGATTTGGCACCGGGGGCAACACCAATCGATTTCAATACGTGGGGGATTCGGAGCAGGAGCAGGAGAAAAAAATGGTCACGGGTGACCTGAATGCAGCCCGGGTTGAGTGGGTGATTCAATATCGGATCACGGAACCCAAGGACTATCTGTTTCAGGTGCGCAATGCAGATACCACTCTGCGGAATGCCTCCGAGTCCGTCATGCGAGAGGTCGTTGGAGACCGCACCGTTGATGAAGTCATCACTATCGGGCGTCAGGATATAGAGAGGGAAAGCCTGGAGAAACTGAAGGAGCTTGTGAAAAAATACCGGCTTGGGATTGCGATCAACCAGATCCAGTTGAAGAACGTGAAGCCGCCACGTGAGGTGGAGGAATCATTCAATGAGGTCAACAGGGCTGAGCAGGAAAAGTCCACTGCGGTAAACGTTGCGAATGGAGAGTATAACCAGAAGGTGCCCAAAGCAGCAGGTGTAGCGGAGCAGGATATCAGTCGGGCGGAGGGGTATGCCACCAAGCGAGTGAATGAGGCCGAGGGTGATGCGAGCAGGTTCACTGCCCTGCTGCAGGCATATCAGGGGGCGCCGGAGGTCACCCGTCGCCGGATGTATCTTGAGACCATGCAGAAGGTCATGCCGCTGCTGGAGAGAAAAATCATCATGGATGAGGCAGGAAAGCAGATCCTTCCCCTGCTGCAACTGAATCAGGGAGGTATACAGCGATGAACCGAAAACACCTGGCCGCGTGCCTCACCCTGATTCTCCTCGTGGGGGGACTCATCGTCCTCAGTAGTGCTGCCTACACGGTTAACATGCGGGAACAGGTGGTCATCACCCAGTTTGGCGAGCCAAAGGGTGACCCTGTCACGGAAGCCGGATTGAAATTCAAGATTCCGTTTATCCAGAAGGTGAACTCATTCGATAAGCGAATCCTCGAGTGGGATGGCGTAGTGGAACAGATGCCCACCAAGGAAAAGACGCTCATCATGGTTGATACCTATGCACGGTGGCAGATAGCGGATCCTCTCAAGTATTTTCAGGTGCTGAGAGACGAGAGGAGTGCCCTGTCCCGCCTGGACGATATTCTTGGTTCGGAAACGAGGAATACGATTGCGAAGCATGAATTGATCGAAGTCATCCGAACGACGAAGGATCGTGTGCCGGAACAGTCAGAAGGCGTCGCAGAGGCGGATAAAACCGGGGTCGTAGGGGTTCTGCCTCCGATTTCGAGGGGGCGGAGTGCCCTGGAGAGTGATATTTATGAGACGAGCAGGGCCAAGCTCGAGGAGTATGGAATCAAGCTTCTGGATGTGCGGTTCAAGAGGGTGAATTACAATCAGACGGTTGAGCGGCAGATTTATCAGCGAATGATTTCGGAACGGAAACAGATCGCAGACCGCTTCCGGTCGGAAGGAGCGGGAGAAGCGGCAAAAATCCTCGGAAGGATGGAGAAGGAGTTGAACACGATCGAGTCTGAAGCCTACAAGAAAGTCCAGACCATCATGGGCGAAGCCGATGCTCAGGCCACGGAGATCTACGCTTCCGCCTACAACCGGAGTCCGGAGGCTGCGGAGTTTTATGAGTTTTCAAAAACGATGGAGCTGTATCCCGAAATGATAGGCGGAAAGAGCACGGTCGTCCTCTCAACGGATAGCGACCTCTTCAAGTATTTCAAGGAAATGCAGACGCAGGTTCCTGAGAAGGAAGAATAGCCTGCAGGGCGTATTTCAGTCTGAAAGAGCCTCAAGGTGTGCGGCTGCTGAGGTGGCCAGTGCCTCGAGATTATAGCCGCCTTCCAGAGTCGAGATAACGCGCCCTTCGCAGTGCTGCTTGGCAGAAGCGACGATAAGTTCGGTTACCCAGGAGAAGTCTTCCTCCTTGAGCTGGATGTCACCGAGGGGATCATCGGTGTGTGCATCGAATCCGGCGGAGATGAAGACGAGCTGGGGTCTGAACCTGTCCAGGGCAGGGAGCCAGTCACGTTCGATGGCCTTGCGGAAACCGGGGCCGCCGGTGCCTGCCGGAAGTGGCGTGTTGACGATGTTGGGGCGCTCCAGGTCAAAGTAGCGATGGGGGTAATGTGGGTGTTGGAAGCTGGAAGCGACGAGGACCTCAGGGGTATCCTTGAAAATATCAACGGTGCCGTTTCCATGGTGCACGTCGAAATCCAGGACAGCGACCCGCTCGATATCCTGATGAGCAAGGGCGGCGGCGGCGCCCACGGCGACATTGTTGTAAAAGCAGAATCCCATGCCGGTGTCATGCTCTGCATGGTGGCCGGGCGGCCGGGCGCAGGAAAAAACCCGCCGGGTCTTCCCGGTGAGGACGAGGTCGACCGCTTCTTCGACGGCACCGGCGGCGAGTTGGGCGGCAGGGAGGGAGCCTGGTGCGAGATGAGTGTCGGGATCGATCATCGCGAGGCCTGATTGAGGGGCGTGTTCGACCAGCTTCCGGAGGTAGAGCGGTTCGTGAACCCTCTTGAGGGCGTTCTCGCTCACGGCCCGGGGCTTGCGCTCGTCGAAGTGAGCAAGTTGCCCGGTCTCCCGGAGGTGTGCAAGAATGGCCCGGGTCCGCTCCGGGCGCTCGGGATGCCCGTCATGCATCCTGTGCGCATCATAGGCATTGTGAGTGAAGAAGGTAAGAGGCATGGAATGGCTGGTGTGTCCTCTTGAGTGTGAGGGGTGAGGGCGCCGGGGGGAATCCTTGTTATCAGATTGTCTTCTGCATGATCCACGTGATGAAACGGGTTGTGGGAAGCCAGTTGTACAAGGCCTCGATAAACCAGACCCAGAAGCGGTAGCGCTGATAGATCTCCAGCGCCCGTCCCTCGCTACCCCGGGTGCGTTTCCAGATCCGGTAGTCGGGGCCCAGAGCCTCGATATAGTAGCGTCGCTCGGATTCCACATAGTAACGTTCGACATAGATCAGGCTCTTGCCGACCTGCTTGCGACGGATCATTTCGTTGGGACGCTTGGTGGGGTGGGGCACTGCCGGAGTGTGAAAGATTGGCAGGCCGGGGAAAAGCGAAAGCGTTGACAGTTCGGGCGCAGGGCAGTTCCTTGGACCCATGCAGAAGAGGCGCCTCGGTAGTAGCGAGCTGGAGCTGACCACGATCGGAATCGGAACCTGGGCGATCGGGGGTGGAGACTGGTCGTTTGGCTGGGGTGATCAGGACGAGAGAGAGGCGGTCGAGGGTATTCTCAGGGGAGTTGAGCTGGGAGTGAACTGGATTGATACTGCCGCCATCTATGGGGAGGGAGCCAGCGAGGAACTGGTGGGCAGGGCCTTACGTGAGCTGAAGACCGTGGAACGGCCGCTGGTGGCGACCAAGTGCGGGCGAATCATGCGGGAAGACGGAACGGTGTTTGGCCGCTTGAAGAAGGAGAGTGTGGTGGCCGAATGCGAGGCCAGCCTTCGCAGGCTTGGAGTGGATTGTATCGACCTCTACCAGATTCATTGGCCGGATCCGGACGAAGATGTGGAAGAGGCCTGGAGCGCGATGCTGGACCTCAAGGGGCAGGGAAAAGTTCGCGAAATCGGAGTCTCCAACCACAGCGTGGCACAGTTGGAACGGCTGCGGGCCATCCACCCGGTTGCGTCCCTGCAGCCTCCCTACAGCATGCTGAACCGGGAGGTGGAGGAAGTGCTGCTCCCCTACTGTGAGGAGCATGCGGTCGGTGTGGTCTGTTACAGCCCGATGATGAAGGGCTTGCTGACGGGATCCTTTACCAGCGAGAGGGCGAAATCCCTGTCGGAGAAGGATCACCGCAGTCGAGACCCGAAATTCACGCCTCCCCAGCTGGAGCTCAACCTGGAAGTCGTGGAGACGATTCGGCCCCTTGCGGAGGAAGCTGGGCGTCCCATCGCACAGTTGGCACTGGCCTGGGTGCTGTGCCGGGCGGGGGTGACCTCTGCAATTGTCGGAGTGCGGAATCCGTCACAGATCGAGCAAACTGCGGGAGGGGGAGACTGGGTCCTTAGAGAGGCAGACCTCGAGGTCATCGAGGGTGCCCTCCGGCTCCGCGAGGAGAAGCTGGCCGCGCTTGGGGAAACGAATCATGGGTGGGTGTAGATTGCCCTCGCAGGCAAGGAGATGATTCGCTCAGGCGTCTATCGGCAGAGGAACATCATGATAATTGAGAGCCCACTCCCGCATGAAGCGGACGCGGTGGGGAACGATGCGATAAATGATCAGTTCGGGGTTGTCACTCATTCCGAGGTATTGTCTCAGCAGAGGGTTGTTCTCCCAGATTTCGTCGATGAGGGGCTGCTCGCTGTCGTCGAGGGGGTGAGCCACCCCGGTAATGCGGAGCTGGTCGTGTTCAGGAGCGAGATAGCATAGCTCCACCTTTGGATTGGCGGCGATTTCCCCGGTCTTGTGATAGCTGCGCAGATTCGCCACATAGACGGTAAAATCGTCCACTCTGACAGGTGAGACGGGTCGAAGGCGCGGCTGGTCTCCATCCATGCTCGCCAGCATGGGAAACCTGGCGTTCTTGATAACCGAACGGGCGAGGGCAGGAAGTTCTGAAGGTTCGAAAGGATCAGGGCTGGGTTTCGACATTGTTCTACCTCGGCAGCTTAACCCAGCGAGCGGAGGGATCGCGAGCGCAATTCGTGACACCCGGCGGGATTGGAGATAGCATTGGTCCGCAATCCGGTTTCCCGTGCGTCTTCTCTGGCTCTTTCTTGTCCTCGCGCTACTCGTGGTCGTTCCCTTCCTGTTATGGGGGGACCAGTTTACGGAGCACCTTGACCTGCAGAAGACAGTCGACGGGCTCATGGAGCTTGGGAGGCCATGGGCATGGATTGGTGGTATTGCGCTGCTGCTCTCGGATCTCGTCCTGCCTGTTCCGGGAACGGTTGTGATGTCGGCCCTGGGCTACATCTACGGCCCTTGGCTGGGGGGCGCCCTTGCGGTCATGGGGTCCATGCTCTCAGGGATCGTCGCTTATGGATTGTGCTGGAAAATCGGGCGTCCGGCGGCGGAATGGATTGCAGGCAGGGAAGACCTCGCGAGGGGAGAAGCGATCTTCGGGGGAAAGGCGGGAGGGTGGCTGGTTGCTCTTTCGCGCTGGTTACCGATCCTGCCGGAAGTCATCGCCTGCATGGCGGGCATGGTGCGGATGCCCTTCCGGCGCTTTGTCATCGCCCTCGCATGTGGCAGCGCCCCCCTTGGATTTACCTTTGCGATGATCGGCCAGTGGGCGCACGACTCTCCGGTGCCTGCCCTCATGCTGAGTGCAGGCCTTCCGCCGCTGCTTTGGGCGGTCATCGGGCCGCTTGTAATGCGGCGGAAGCCGGGCAGAACGGGAGGGGAGTAAGGAGTGGTTTCCATGGCCGCCGATGGTCCGAGGGCCCGGAAAAGGGCGGCTTTTTGACTGGAGGGGGGATTTGGAAGGGGTCATCCGCTCTCGCCTTGCCGGCCGGGGCCTGTTGGTCTCATAGTCCCGGGGAATGGCTACCATGGACCTGATGCAGCGGCCGCAATCCGATCCCACCGCACTCCTGCGCTACCGGGATGGTATTTACGCGGCCGACTTCCTGGCCTGCGGGATTGTGCACCTTGGTTTGTTCAACTGGCTGGCGGAACGGGAAGCGAGTCTGAATGAGATCTGCGAGCATTTCCGCATTCATGAACGGCCCGCTGACGTCCTTCTGACCCTGGCTTGCGCGAACGAGCTGCTCGTGCGCAGGGGAGACAGGTTTTCCTCCACTGAGCTGGCGCGGGAACATCTTGCTACGGGATCACCCTGGTCTCTGGGAGCTTACTATGCCTCCCTGGGCGACCGTCCGGTAGTCAGGGAAGTGCTGACTGTCCTGAAGACCGGACGCCCGGCCAACTGGGAAAGTGGGATGTCGGAAGCGGACTGGCACCAGTCCATGGAGTCGGCAGACTTTGCGGAGATGTTCACCGCGGCCATGGACTGCAGGGGTGTCTTCCTGGGGCAGCGGCTGGCTGACAGGCTGGACCTAAGTGGGAGAGAGTGTGTTCTGGATATCGGGGGAGGGTCTGGTGTCTATGCCGGCTGCCTGGTGGCGGCCAACCAGCTCTTGCGGGCCACGGTATTTGAGAAGAGCCCGGTCGATGAGATTGCGCGGAGGGCGATTGTGGAACGAGGACTGAGAGAACGGGTCTCGGTGGTTCAGGGTGACATGTTCAACGATCCGTACCCGCGTAATCATGATGTTCACCTTCTTTCCAACGTCCTGCACGACTGGGATGTTCCGGAGGTAGAGTCGCTCCTGGCCAAATCGTATGCCTCCCTGCCTGCAGGCGGGCTCCTTGTGGCTCACGAGGCATTTCTCAACGAGGAGAAGACGGGGCCGCGGGCGGTGGCGGAGTATTCTACTATTCTGGTAAGCATCACAAGGGGGCGCTGTTACGGGACAGGCGAGATCCGTGAGTATATGGAGCGGGTTGGCTTTGTGGATGTGAGGCATTTTGAAACCGGGGGCGATCGCAGTGCGATCGTGGCGAGAAAATCCCCGCAGTGAGGCTCTTCGAGCCAGCAGAGGCGGATCGAGCTCGAATCAGAGGTTGAAAGGCCGGCAGGTGGGAGTTAGTA
>CAWWCX010000099.1:0-11801 GCA_963935445.1 uncultured Roseibacillus sp. | reverse complement strand
CAGCGATGAAAGTTCATGGTCCAAAGATCGGGATTTCCGGTGTGCGGGCAACCCGAAAGCCGGATCTCCTCCCAACCGCTCATTACCCGTTTTGGGCATGTGTTTTTAGACAAAAATTTGACAAAGAGCGCTTTGTCTACTTTATGTCTATGTTGGACGTGGTCATGAAGGCTACATCCGGCCTCCCAACTACAATGAAAAAGAAATACGACAAGGCCCGCACCCTTTTCAGCGGGCTCCTCGCCTTCTGCCTGTGGAATACCGCCCGGGCGGACAATATCGTGGAAGCTCTGGCGGATCGTCCCGAGTTTTCAACCTTGGTGACCGCGGTTACCGAGGCCGGTCTCGCTGATGCCCTCGCAGAAGCAGAAGACATTACCGTCTTCGCCCCAAGCAACGAGGCCTTTGCCAGAATTCCAGAGGATACTCTTACCGCCCTTCTTTCGGACAAGGAGGCCCTGACTGCGCTCCTCCTCTACCACGTGGCGCCCGGAGCGACCAGTTACCGGGATTTCGAAACCGGCGGACTCGACACCCTCCTCGAAGGGTCCCAGCTGGAAATCACATCCAAGAGCTATTACTGGGGTTGGTATCGAATCGTCTCTGTAGACGAGGCCCGTATCACACAAGCCAATCTCCGTGCCTCCAATGGCATCATTCACCGCATCAACGCGGTCCTGGACCCGGGATACGAACCGGTTCCGTCTATCCTCGAAATCGCCGCGGGCAATCCGGATTTCTCCATCCTCGCCGAACTACTCGGGGAGGCGGGGTTCGCGCGGTCGCTCGGTAGTGACCATGTCAATCTCACTGTCTTTGCCCCTACCAATGCCGCCTTTGAGGCGCTCGGTGCAGAGACTCTCGAAACCGTCGCGGGAGACGTTCATTTGCTCCGAAGCATTCTAAAGAACCACATCGCCCGGGGATCGCTCGACAGTGCCACACTTGGAGAGGCTGGCAGCGTACGAACGCTCCTGCGCCTCAACCTTCCCATCGGTTCCAATGACACCTCCGCAACCGGGCTGGGAGTGGATGGCAAGCCCATCGACGCCGCGGATATTCAGGCAAGCAATGGCATCGTCCACGTGGTTGGCGAGGTCCTCGTTCCTCCCATGCCCGAGTCACTGGTGGATGTCGCAGTTGCCCGGGAGGATCTCTCGACCTTCGTCACCGCAGTGACCGCAGCCGAACTGGTCGACACCTTCGACAGCATCAGGAAGTGGCCTGCCTACACTATCTTTGCGCCCAATAACGCGGCCTTCGGGGCCCTTCCGGAGGGAACCCTCGAGACCCTTCTCGCGGATCCAACCGGTGCCCTCGCAGAGGTTCTCCAGCTCCACGTGGTCCGGGGTCGCTTCCCATCCCGGAATCTCTCCGATGGGCAGGTGCTTCACAGTCTCTCAGGTGAGCAACTGACCGTATCCATCAGTGACGGCGAAGTCCGGATCAACGGCGCCCTCGTGGCCGAGACTGACCTCAACGCCGAGAATGGCATTCTCCACATCATGGGAGAAGTCATTACGGCGGAGCCCTTCACGGTTGCAGATCTGGTGGCCAGCAAATCCTACCTCAGCACCTTGGCCGCAGCTCTGGAAGCCGCCGACCTCACGGGTGCCCTCGACGACCCTGAGGCCGACATCACTGTCTTTGCCCCGATCAACTATGCGTTTTCTCGCCTGCCTGAGGGCACGGTGGAATCCCTTCTGGAAGACCCCTCCGGAGCGCTCACTCAGATCCTCCTCTACCATGTGGTGGGCGGGAACCTGCAAGCCGGCGACCTGGTCGAGACCGGCAGCGCGACGACCCTGCAGGGCGCCGATGTCGAGATCACCTCGAAGAGCTACCGCTTCTGGGGATGGCGGACGCCCTTCCAAATCATCCGGGTCAACGGCCAGCGCGTGATCGCTGCCAACGTGGAAACGGACAACGGGACCGTCCATCTTCTCTCTGGCGTTCTTCTTCCCCCCGAGGAGTAGGAGCCGGCAACGGTTCCGCCCCTCCTCCCAAGGGTGCCCCGGTGTCAGACGTGACATCGGGGCATTCCCGGACAATACACAAGATGAAAGCCCTGGTCTTCCTAGTTGCCCTCATCCTGGCTCTGCTCGTCGCTTGCGAGCCTCCTGACGGGAGTCATCAGTCCGGCGCGGACTCGATTTCCCGCAAGTCCGGAACCGCATCCCACCAGACCGCAATGGCAACCGCAGCGCAGGCCTCTCCCCCTTCTCCATCCTCTCCGGAGGCCCTCTCCAACCTGATTTACCTCCGCTCCGAGCCCGAGCTCCTTTCCCTCGTGGAATCCATCTGCGATCAACCGCCTTCACCGGCCAAGAATCTGCAGTTCACAACCATTTACGACGAAACCCAGCTTCGTCCCGATCTTACCCGCCTGCCCCTCCTGCTGCACCTCGTTCGACAGCCGGACCTCCCCATGGGGTTGCGGGAAACCATCCGTGGCGAGCTCCGGGCGACCCTGCAGACAGACCACGGGGACTCATGGGCCGACTGGTCCCTTGCCCTCGATGAGCATCTCGCACGGGAACATGGCCTTCTCCGGGCAGGGGATTGAGCGGAGACGGGGCTCTGGCGGCCACAGGGTCCAACCTGTGTCTCCGGCACTGGTCCATGCCGATCCTGAAGACAGGGATTATGGCGTATGAGTGCTTTAATCCTTCAAACGACGGTTCCGCGCTGCCACAAGAGGGAGAAATAAAACTTCCGCGAATGCTCCGGGTCGTCCTCCTGTCCTCAATCCTTTCCACGCTCTCTACGGGCCTGACCGCCGAGCGCCTCCCGGTAGCGCTCCCCTCCGAAGTCGGCATGTCCGCCGGTGCCCTCAAGAAAATCGACGAAGTCGTAACCCGCCGGTTCATTGAGGGAAAACAACTGGCCGGCGCCTCGGTGCTCGTTGCCCGCAAGGGAAAGGTCGTCCACTTCGGCACCTACGGACTCCGGGATCTGCACTCCGGGAAACCAATGGAGCCAGACACTCTCGTCCGCATTTACTCAATGACCAAGGCCATCGTCAGCGTGGCCGCCATGATTCTGGTTGAGGAGGGAAAACTGGAGCTGGATGCCCCGATCTCCAAGTATGTGCCCGCGGTAAATGCCATGAGGGTCGGCTCCCTCCCTGCCAAGAACGAGATGACCATAAGGGACATCCTTCGACATACCGCCGGCTTTCCCAACAATGTCACGGTCGATCGGCTTTACCGGCAGGCCGGGCTTCCTTCCCTCGCTGACAGCACGCTCCGGGAAATGACGGAACGACTCAATCATATCCCACTGCGTTCCGAACCGGGGAGCCGTTGGCACTACAGCTTCGGAACGGACGCCCTCGCCCACCTCGTGGAGGTGGGCTCCGGCCAAACCATTGATACCTTCCTGACAGAGCGCATCTTCAAGCCTCTTCTCATGGTGGACACCGCTTTCCACTGCCCCGCCGAAAAGCGGGAGCGCTTTTCCCTCGTCTACGGTCGAGACCTCCAACCCGTCCCCGCCCCCCAGCCAGGCACCACAGGCCCCTTCACCTTCGAAACACCACCCCGATTTCTCTCCGGCGGCGGTGGTCTCGTTTCCACCGGGATCGACTACATGCGCTTCTGCCTCATGCTGTCCGGTCTCGGAGAGCTCGGGGGGACCCGGATCCTGAAGCGGGAAACAATACGGGAAATGACCCGCAACCAGCTCCCACCTTCCGCCTACCCCATCGATCGACCTCCCGGAGGCCGCGGTTTCGGCCTCGGTTTCGCCGTCCGCGTGGAGAAGATCGATTCCGAACCATCATCCATCGGTGAATACGAATGGCTCGGCGGCGCCGGCACGGAATTCTGGATTTCCCCCCGGGATGAACTAGCCGTCGTTACCCTTTCCCAGGCCCTTCCCATGCGGGACCTTGGAGCGACCGTCAAGCCGCTCGTCTATGCCGCGCTTGCAGAATGAAGCGACAAGGGGACGCTTCAGCCCTCGCCTCCGGGGCTCTTTCGCCCCATTTTGCGATCTCATGGAACGCGACTCCCCGCAGGCAGACCAGGCCGTGGGCCGCCCCCTACCCGAGGAAGTCACGAATGCGGTCCTTGGGACGACCAATGATCGCTTTCCGACCCTTTACCAGGACGGGCCGCTGCAGAAGTTGCTTGTGCTTCAGGAGAATCTCAATCACGGCCTCCGGGTTGCCCACATAATCTGCAGGATCGAGTTCAAGTTTCCTGAATTTGGAATCCTTCCGCACGAGGTCCTCGACCGGGTCTTCCAGCCCATTCACTATTTTCTGAAGGGCCGCGCGATCCGGCGGCGTCTTGATATAGAGGATGACCTCGTGCTCCACTCCCAGTTCCTCGGCGACCGCCAAGGCATTTACAGAGGACCCTCAGTGGGGATTATGGTAGATACGGACCTTTGGCACAACGCTCACTTAAGTCCTCCCTGCCCTTTCGTCAATCCTCACCCGTATCCCCCCATCAGGCCCAGCGGGAGGATCGACAAGCGGTCCTCCGTATCAGAGCCTTGCCCGAACCAGCCATGAATCGAACGCTCCTCCACGCCTTCTTGCTCGCCGGACTCAGCATGACTCCGCTCTCCGCTGCCAAGGTCAAAGCGATCACCGCCTCTTCCGAGCAACAGGGCAATGAGGCAAGCCACGCCTTTGACCAGGATGCCGGAACCCGGTGGGCATCCCAGGGCCGGGGCGCCTGGATCCAGTGTGAACTGGACCAGGAAGTCGACCTTGCCGAGATCGGGGTCGGATTCCAGTCGTCCGAGCGCGACTACGCGTTTGAACTCGCAACCTCCCGGGACGGAGAGAACTGGACTGCCACCGGACGACTTCAGAGCAAGGGCCGTAGCGGCATGATCCCTCACCGGTTTCCGAAAACCAAAGCCCGCTGGATCCGGCTCACTGTGTTCGGAAGCAACGCCAACGACTGGGCCAATGTGCACACCATTCATCTTCCCGGAGTCACCCCCGGACCGTCCCCCTCCCCCTCCAAGCCTGAATACGTGGTCACCGAATGGGCCACCGATCCCTCCATCGCAAATAGCGTCGCAATCTCCCTCGACGACCACGGCCGTGCCTACGTGACCGTTGCCAGACGCCGCAAGCAGAGCAGCCTGGACATTCGTCACCACCAGAACCTCGTCAAAAAAGATCTGAGCCTGACAACCGTCGAGGAACGCCGCGCCTGGTATCGCGAATACCTCACCGGGAAGACCTGGCTGCCCGACCGGAACAACGACGGTGTCCGGGACTGGCGGGACCTGACCGTGCAGAAAGACAGTGTGGTGCAGGTCGTCGACAAGGATGGCGACGGCACCGGCGAGGCCATGCGTATCCTCGGCGAGTACAACACCGAGGTCACCGGAATCGCGGCCGGTGTGCTCGCGGCCGGCTCCGACGTCTTTGTTGCCGTGGAGCCGGATTTTCTCCGCTACCAGGACGAGGATGGAGACGGCTTCCCCGAAAAGCACGAGGTGGTCGCTACCGGATTCCAGGTCCACATGGGGCAGGGAGGGCACAACCTGAGCGGTGTCGCTCTCGGTCCTGATGGTCGCGTTTACTGGTCCCTGGGAGACAAGGGGCACCATGTGAAAACTGCTGAAGGCAAGCTCTACCACCGCCCCAACAGTGGTGGAACCTTCCGCTGTGAACTGGATGGCTCACGGGTGGAGCGCTACTCGTCCGGAGAACGCAATGCGCAGGAACTGGCCTTTGATGCCCACGGCAATCTCTTCAGCATGGACAATGATGGAGACTACCCTGGCGAGAAGGAACGAGCTCTCTACATCACGGAGGGAAGCGAGCACGGCTGGCGTCTGAACTGGCAATGGCTGGGCAAACAGGACTTTACGAAGATCAGTGGGCTACGGCCCTACAATCCCTGGATGGCTGAAGGGCTCTTCCTGCCTGACCGGGACGACCTCGCAGCCTACCTCACACCCACCATCGGCAACTTTGGACCGGGCCCCTGCGGATTCACGGCGAACCCCGGCACCGCTCTCTCGCCCGAGCTCGCGGATTGCTTCTTCATGACAAACCAGCAGGGACAGATCCGCGTCTTCCGGTTCACCGAAAAGGGGGCTCACTTCGAATTCAAGGAGCAGTCCGCCATCAAGGGAGGACGAAGCAATACCGGACTCGCGGTGGGACCCGACGGGGCTCTCTACTCAGCCTGCTATGGCGGTGGCAGGGGATCCATCTTCCGCTTTGATGTCACCGCCGAACACCAGCACCCAGCGCGCAGGGAAACACAGGACATTCTGTCCCGGTCATCCGGGAAGGCCAACACGGACACACTCCGGTCGTGGCTCTCTCATCCCGACCAGCGGGTTCGCATGAAGGGGCAGTTCGAAATCGTCCGGCGAAATCTTCCCTCGATCTTCCTCGATGTTCTCGGTGATCCCGGAGCCACCCGACTTTCCCGCCTCCACGCGATCTGGGGCATCGGCCAGACTTCCAGAAAGGATCCCCGCGCCCTTTCCAGTCTCGAACCCGCGTGGCGGAGCGAGGACGCGGAGGTTCTTGCCCAATGCGCCAAGGTTGCGGGGGACATCCCGGGACACCTCGCCGAGGCCAAGCGGATAAAGCACCATCTTCTGGCGGCTCTCCGGCACCCTTCTCCCCGCACACAGTTTTTCGCCGCGATTTCTCTCGGCAAGCACAGGGTCCAGGATGCCGCGCCGGACCTGGTCAAACTGCTTGCGGAAGGAGGATCGCGGGATCCTTACCTCCGGCATGCCGCCATGATGGGGCTGAAGGGAGCTCTCTCCCCCGCGGAAATTGCCAGCCTTCATGACCATGAGAACCGCACTGTCCGGCTCGGCGCAATCGTGGCCCTCCGCAATCTCAAGTCTCCGGAAATCACGGCCTTCCTGAAGGACGACGACGAACTCGTCCTGCTTGAGGCGGCTCGTGCCATTCACGACGACCAATCCATCCCAGCGGCCCTCCCGGCCCTTGCCGGACTCCTTGAGCGCCCTGGGCTCACCAATGAGGCCCTCATGCGCCGCGTCATCAACGCCGCCTTCCGGGTGGGCACCTATCCCGCGCTGCTCCGTCTCGAGGCCTTTCTCAAGCGGGGAGAGAGTTCATCCGCCCTGAAGCGGACTGCACTTGCCTCCCTCCTCTGGTGGTCGACTCCCCCCGTGCTCGATGCGGTGGAAGGTCGCTATCGCAAACATGAACCTCGCGATTCGAAGCCCGTCAATGAAGCCATCGCGCGCCTCAAGCCAATCATCATGAAAGACGATGAATTACGCGCAGTTCTGCTCAATGGTGTCTCGGTGCGGGGCGAGGCGAGCTGGCTGGAAGGAACGAGCGAGCACTTTGCCGAGCTTTCCTCCGCCCTCCAGCTCAAAGTTCTCGATGGACTCGCCAGCACCAAGTCTCCGGACCTCAGGGAGTTCGTCCAGGCAGCCCTTTCCTCCTCCGACCCCAAGGTCCAGGAGAAAGCGCGCACCTACGCCAGACAGGCCGGCGTGCCACTTCTCGATCTCCTTCTTGGCATTCTGGAAAAGGAGACCCCGGCAGGTCAGGGCAAGGCCATAAAGCAACTTGCTGAACTTGATGACCCACGGGCCACAAGTAAATTCACCTCTCTCGTCCAGCAGTACCGTGAAGGCAAGGCCAACCCCCATTGGAAGCTCGAGCTGTGGCAAGCGGCCCGGGCGCGGGGCATCGAGCTCCTCGAGACCCCCGACCGCCTCGAGTACGGTGGCGACGCGAAACGGGGACGGGATCTTGTCCGGACCCATGCCGCCGCCCAATGCATCCGGTGCCACAAAGTGGGCAAGGAAGGAGGAGCACCTTCAAAGGACCTCACCATCGGTCCGAAGTTGGACGGAATCGGATCCAAGCGTGATCGCAAACACCTTGTCGCCTCTCTCCTCACGCCGAGCTCGGAAGTCTCCGACGGATTCGGAACCGTGGTCCTGAAAACAAAGGAAGGGGAGGAAATCTCCGGAATCCTGGGCAAGAAGACGGATACCTTCTGGACGATCACCCTCGCCGACGGCAGGAAGCGTAACCTGCGCCCCGACGAGGTCTCCAGTCATGTTCTCAGTTCAGCCATGCCCCCCATGGGAGCTCTCATGAACATGGAGGACATCCGGGACGTCGTGGAATACCTTGCGAGCCTGAGGTGAAGGTCGACCGGGACGGAATCCTACCCCAGTTCCCACCGCGCCTGCCTCAACACCGCCCGCGGAGTATTCGCCATTTTTTCGTACCAGACGGTCACGAGAACGCCGTCCTCTCTCTCCACCGTGGAAGGATAGCCGAGGTCACCCCCCGGTCCATCATCCGAGATGACAAAAGGCTTTGACCACGTCTTCCCTGCGTCCTCGCTCACGCGCGCCTGGTTCCCGAATGGCTTGCGGCGGTGCCCGTAGCTCATGACAAGTCGATCGTCCCTCAGGCGGAGAAGATGGGACGGCAATCCCCAGACTCCGATTGAATGTGGAGTGGTCCAGGTCTGCCCGCCATCACTCGATTCACACTGCAGGGTTTCCCGGGAATTCACCTTGTTGTGGTTGCGAATGTGCACCACCAGATTGCCACCCGCTGCCTCCACCGCATGCAACTCGTGGTAATCATGGTGGTCATCCCCGGGCCTGGCCTGGATCTCCGCCAGCCATCTCCAGGTCCTCCCATCATCCTCTGATTCGCAGACCCCCACCTTTTCCTTCCCGGTCCAGAGGGCCTTCCCCGCATAAAGGAGACGACCATCGCTCAGCTGCACCGGACCGTGTGGACTGTTCAGAGGAACCCGATAGCGGCCTGAGAAGGTCACCCCCCCATCCGTAGAGCGAGTCATCCAGGTTCCAAGCGCCTTCTGACGTCCCTCCCCCGTCGTGCGATTGTGGGCCGCCTGCCAGCGTTCCCCCTTGCGCTTCAACTGGGCTTCGTATGCGAGCGAGGTGAAGTTGGTAATGAGAATACTCCCCTTTGCCGTCTCAAGGACTCCGGCATCGCGATCATCGATCGGCCCATCCATCACGACTCTTGGAAAGCTCCAACTCTCGCCCCCGTCACCCGAGCGCATCAAGTCCGTCCGCCCGAAGGGGCAGACATGCTCTTCGCGTCCTCCCGAGCACACGAGGAGAAGCTCCCCGTTGCGACGCCGGGCAAGGGTTGGCCAACCATGATACAGATCTGGCAGGTGACTGACCACTTTCCTGTCCAGGATCTTCACGGGCGGAGCCGCCCTGCTGGAGGCCGCTGCGAAGAATGCCGCCCCGCCGGCGGACGTGGAAATCAAGAAGTCTCGACGCTTCATCACATCCAGAAAACGGCAGGAGGAGTGCGAAATCGAATCATTTCTGCAACGCGACCAGCAAGGCTCCGATAATGGCAAGGCCGACCCCGAGGGCCTTGCGCAGCGTCAGGCGTTCCTTGAGCACCACAACCGCAAGCGCAATGATGAACACCGTGGCCATCTGGTTGAAAATGGCCGCTCGCCCGGCGGTTGTGTACTTGAAACCTGCGGTCCAGAACATCGTCCCCATGAATGGACCAAGAAAGCTCATCGGGATCATGATTCTCCAGATGTCGCGCCTTCGAAATGCCACAAAAACCTCTCCCACAGGCCAACGCAGGGACGCAAAGGAGGCCAGGGCGATGGTCGCTACGAGAAACCGGAAGGCCGAGACCCACACCACCGAGTGCTCACGAATGACATCCCTTACCATGAGTATGCCCACCGCCATGATCACGTGCGCACCGGCGGCCAGGAGCACGCCGATCAGGAGTTCACGATTGCTACGGACATCCTCCGTCTTCCGCATCCCCACGGCCACCCCGGCCACCACGAGGGCCCCACCCAGCATTTCCCAGTGACCCAGCATTTCCCCGAAAAGCAAAAATCCAACCGCGACCATTGATGGCGAGTAGATGCAATCCGCAAGGGCCTGCAGGCTAGCTCCGAGACGGTTCAGGGCGGCCGCAAAGAGGGTGTCCGCAATGGTAATGCCCAGGATCGCGCTGATCACCAGGAGCAGATAATTCCCTCCCGACAGATCGGGAAGAAACGGTGCCCCAACCAGAGGGAGTGCCAGGAGAAAGAAAACCGTGGCAAAACTCCCCTTGAAAACCGTCAGGGCCACCGGCGGGATCTGAAACCCCGAGATGCGCATCAGTATCACGCAGAAAGACCAGACCAGGGCGGCCAGGACCGCGAAGATGTCACCCTCGTTCATCGCATCGGAAATCTCGCGGGGGGAACCTGCGACCTGAACCGGTCTCTGGCAAGCGCCACAATCCAACCACACTGATTTATCGCGCCCTCTCGGGAACAGATTGTCCTCGAATGCAATCAGCTGCAAACTCGCCTCCTAATGAGAACGCTCATCGTGGCCGCCTGGACGGTCCTTTTCGTGACTGCCTCATCCGCGGAACCGCCCAAAAAGGCGCTTCCCCTCCCGGGCGAGACCTTCGTGGTGGAAGGCCACACTGCCTTCCTGATCCTCCCCCCCCCGGCCAAGCGCAGGACCGGCCCCATGCCGTGGGTCTGGTATGCCCCTACCCTCCCCAACCTCCCCGGTAAAGAGGAACGGTGGATGTTTGAACGCTGGCTCGCCGAGGGAATCGCCATTGCCGGTATCGATGTCGGAGAATCCTACGGAAGCCCGCCCGGGAGAACACTCTACTCGTCCTTCTATACGTATCTTGTGACCCAGCGCGGGCTCTTGCCCCGCGCCTCCCTGCTTGGACGCAGCCGCGGCGGCCTGATGCATTACAACTGGGCCTCTGAAAACCCCGACAAGGTTGCCTGCATCGCCGGAATCTATCCCGTGTGCAACCTCACCAGCTGGCCCGGGCTCGCGCGGGCCAGCGGTGCTTACGGACTGAGCGCAACCGAACTCAAGGCCGTCCTCGGGAAGCACAATCCCATCTCGCGCCTCTCCCCCCTGGCCAAGGCAAAGGTGCCCATCTTCCATATTCATGGCGACCAGGACCGCGTTGTCCCACTGGAGGCCAACTCCAGGATCGTCGCCGAGCGTTATGGGAAGGAGAACGGCCCGGTCACCCTGAAGGTGATCAGAAATCAGGGACACAACATGTGGCCGGGCTGGTTTCAGGACCAGGACCTCGTTGATTTTGTCATCAGGCACGCTGTCAGCGGGAGGAAGTAACCTTGCCAGCGCTCCGGTTCCGCCAATACTTGAACAATGGCGCGTCTCTTCTCCTCCCTGATCCTCCTCGCCTTTCTTTGCCCGTCCTCCACGTCGGCCACCGACCCCTGCGCCGGAATAAAACCTCCGGACCCTGAAGAGGGGATTGCGGCTCTTGGGGGACAGGTCTTCAGGAGCCCCGGCACGGGGAAGGTCATTGAAGTCAAGCTGAACGGCTCTGCCCGCCTCCGCGATGAGGATCTCGCCCTCGTGAGCAGTTACACATCTCTCACGGACCTCTCCCTTGAGCACACTGCGATCACGGGCGCCGGCCTCATCCATCTTCGGAGGCTCCGCAAGATAGAGTGGCTCAACCTGTGGCAGACCACGATTGGAGACGAAGGACTTGCTCATCTCTCTATGCTCCACTCCCTCCAGCACCTCCCGGTAGGCGGCACCCGGATAACCGACGCAGGCCTCGAGCATCTCAGGGACCTCCCCGCTCTTCTCTACCTGGGACTGCGCGATACGGACATTGGCGACGCAGGAGTGTCCAAACTCACCAGACTGCCCGTCCTGAAGGAAATCAATCTTCGAGGAACGCAGGTCACCGACCAGTGCATTGAATCTCTCTGCAGAATCTCGACCTTGCGGAAAGTCTGGCTCGGCGAGACCGGGATCTCCGCCCGCGGTCGCGC
>CAWWCX010000098.1:0-11804 GCA_963935445.1 uncultured Roseibacillus sp. | reverse complement strand
ACACTGCATATCGTCGGCAGCGTCAGATGTGTATAAGAGACAGTTCCGGTAGGGGCCATTGCCTGCATACTCGACGAGGACCGGATAACGCTGGCCCGGGCGCCAGTCCCTGGGGAGATAGAGGACGTGATAGATCCTGGTCTCCTCATAGCCCGGCAGAACCATCTTCACCCGCTTTCCTGCCCCGGGCTTTCCTGTAGCCAGAGCCGGCACCACGAGGTCGGGTTTCACCGTGGAGATATCCGGCAGCTCCGCGCCCGCCCCGGTCACGAGAACCAGTCCAACCATGAGAATCCTCCAGAGCACGCCGGAAACTACGAAACAGCAGGCCAAAGATCCAGCACTCCAGCCTCCCCAAAGGCCCCGATCTCCTGTTCTATGGACCTCCTCCATGCGGGATTTCCTTCCACCCGACCGGCCCCTGCTTGCGCTTGCCCCCATGCAGGACGTGACCGACCTGCCCTTCATGCGGGTGATGGAGCGCTTCGGGGGACCGGACGTCTATGTCACAGAATACTTCCGCGTCTATGAGCACTCCCGCCTGAAGGCCTACATTCTGCGCAGCATCGACGAGAACCCAACCGGCAAGCCTGTCTTCGCCCAGATGATCGGACAGGACATTCCCTCTCTCCTGCGCAGTGCCCGGGAACTGGAGCAGCACCCGGTGGCCGGAATCGATCTCAACCTCGGCTGCCCCGCTCCCGTGGTCTGCCGAAAGGACGCCGGGGGTGGTCTGCTGCGTAATCCCGCCAAGGTGGACCGTATTCTCGGGGAGTTGCGCCAGGCCATCGTGGGACGCTTCACGGTCAAGACGCGCGTGGGCTACGACAGCCCGGAGGAGTTCGAGGGCCTGCTGGAGGTCTTCCAGCGCCATCCCATCGATGCCCTCGCCATTCACGGCCGGACAGTCAAAGAGCGCTACCAGTCCCCCGTCCATCCCGACTGCATCCGCCGGGCCGTGGAAAGTCTTTCCTGCCCGGTGATTGCCAACGGCAACGTGGTGGACGTGGACACCGGCCAGGCTGTGCGGGCGCAGACCGGGGCAGCCGGTCTCATGCTGGGCCGCGGGGCCATCCGCAACCCCTGGCTCTTCGACCAGCTGCGGGCCAGCTTCGGCGACGCCCCACTTCCACTCCCCACCGGAAGGGATCTTCTCTCCTACATCGAACAACTCTGGGAGGAGACCGCCCGCGAACAGACCAAGGTCTACCGGGGCGACAGGCAGGTCCACAAAATGAAGCGCTACCTTGCCTACATCACCCAGGGACTGGACCCCGGATTCGACCATGAGATCCTGCGCGCCAGCGAGGAGAGCGCGTTCTTCCGGATCTGCCGCCGTTACCTCTCCCACAACGATCCCCTCCCCAGTCTCCCCCCGGAGAGCTCCCGGCGCTTCTGCGGCTTTTCGGAATTGCTCTCCGGGACCGGCTCCTGGTCCTCATCCCTCAGCCTTCCCTCCCCGTCATGACCATGCCCGCCTTCCGGTTCTTCCTTCTTCTCCTCCTGCCTGCCACCGCTCACGCCGTTCCCAAGGTAGAGAACGTCCTCTTCCTGGTCTCCGATGATCTCAAGGCCAGCGTCCTTGGGTGCTACGGGGACAAGGTCTGCAAAACCCCCAATATCGACAAGCTCGCGGCCCGCTCGATGGTCTTTGAGCGGGCCTACTGCCAGGGGCTGGCCTGTGCCCCGTCCCGCACGTCCTTCATGCACAGCCGCTACCACGGAGCCAGGGGACGGATGAACCTCGGCCAGCACTTCAAGGCCAACGACTTCTACAGCGCCCGGGTGGGCAAGATCTACCACATGCGGGTACCCGGGGACATCATCGCCGGGACGGACGGGCTCGATATCCCCTCCACCTGGACCGAGAAGTTCAACTCCGCCGGCCAGGAGGCCCACACCCCGGGCGACTACGCCTGCCTGAACCTCAATATCTTCACCACGAAGCTTGAGGGACGCCAGTCCACCCGCATGCCCCACCGGATGTTCGTCTCCGTGAGTTACGAGGGTGACGGCTCCGACCAGCCCGACCACAAGACCGCCAGCAAGACCATCGAACTTCTCAAAAAGCACAGGAACAGGCCCTTCCTGCTCGCCGCCGGGTTCGTGCGCCCCCACTACCCGATGGTCCAGCCGAGGCAATACTTCGACCCCTACCCATGGCAGGAGATGGTCCTTCCCAGGTCCGTTCCCAACGACCTCGACGACATGCCCAGGCTCGCCATCACGCGCAGCCGCTCCGAACTGAACGGGATTGCCAAATTCCCCGACAACCAGAAGCGCATGTGGGCCGCCTATTACGCCTCGGTGACCTTCATGGACGAACAGGTCGGACGCATCCTCGATGAGCTCGACCGCCTCGGCCTGCGCGAGAAGACCGCCATCGTCTTTACCAGCGACCACGGCTACCACCTCGGGGAGCACACCTTCTGGCAGAAGAGCAACCTCCATGAGGAAGTCACCCGCGTGCCCCTCATCATTTCCCTGCCCGGGCACGAGGCAGGCAGAAGCAAATCGCTCGTGGAACTGGTCGATCTCTTCCCTACCCTCTCAGCCGCAGCGGGTCTGAAGACTCCGGAGGGCCTTCACGGCACCAGCCTTCTGCCCATCCTCCGCGACCCTGCCGCCAAGGTGAAGGAAAGCGCCCTCTCCATCCACAGCAGTGGCACCTCGATGCGAACCGCCAACTGGACCTACACCCGCTACAAGGATGGCAGCGAGGAACTCTACGATATGAAGAACGATCCCGGGCAGTTCACCAACCGGGCCAGCGATGTGGAGGCCGCCGTGACCCTCGCGGAACAGCGGAAGGCCTTCGAGAGACGGTTGGAGGCAGCGGACATCAAGGCCGCCCGGCTGCGCTAGAACCAGCCTGACAGGAAGGCAGGAATCACTCCTGTTCCTTCGCGGCGAACTCCCTCACCCTCTTCTGGCTCCCGGCATCGAGGTCCGAGATCGGGTGGCGATAGATCCATCCGCTGGATATCTGGAGCAGAACCTTGTCCCCCCTGACCCCCACCAGGGTGGCCCTGATCTCCCTGCCCGCCTTGGTGGTCAGTGTCCCTCCGGGACCCTTCCCCACCTTCGCCTTCACCTCTGCCCCGGGCCAGGGCTGCTTGAGGAGTTCCGCGGGGCTTTCCCCGTCCCATGCATCAGACTGGGCGGAGAGAATGTCCTTCCCGGAGCCGTCGAGCACCCTGCCGTCGCTGATCCGCATGCGCATGGCCTGGGCGGACCCGTCGATGCGAACCACGATCACCTTGTCGTCCCAGGTATCGGGATCGAACTCGGATTCGTTCTTGGGATATCCGTCCAGGATTAGAGGACGGCTTGGCGAGCCGAGGTTGCCCTGGTCGCTGATGTAGGCCCAGTGACAATCACCTTTCTGGAGGACCTCGTCCGCTTGTATCCGTCCACCTTCCTTGACCTTGTTGTCAGGGGCAAATTTGGAGGCCACGCCGGAGTTCTTTACCCAGAAAATACTTTCCGATTCTGTTGCTCCGTAGAGGAACAGCTGACGGAAGTAGTCGTTGGAGTATGTGCTTCCAGTTCCTCCCTCAATGACACCTTTGCCGGTGTCGTCATTGGGGAACTGGCCATCAAAATCCGTGGCGAAGAAATCCAGCGCCAGCTTGACCTGCCGTGCATTATTGATGCCCTCCGCGAGGGCAGCGCGCTTCGCGGCCTTGAAGATCTGAGGCGTCGACAAGGCGGCGACCACCACGACGGCCGCAACCACCACGACAAGCTCCAGCCCCGTAAAGCCCTTCCGAGCGCTGATTCCCTGAATTCTCATGGGGGAGAGCCCATACCATGAATCCGGTTACAGGGCAACCTCCCGGGACCACCTCCCCTCCGGCACCATCCGCATCCCGCGGCCCCTCGACGAAAAGTGGCGCGGGTTCGCACCCGCGCCACCTGAAGAATAGCCGCAGTCCGTCAGTCCGGACTACTTCACCTTCATCACACCCCGCATGAGGATGTGGTGGCCGGGGAAGGTGCAGACGAACTCGTAGTTGCCTGCCTCCCCGGGAGCGGTGAACTCGATCACCTCGGTCTTGCCGAAGTCGATCAGCTTGGAATGGGCGATGACCCCGTCGTGCTCGGGAACCCACTGGGCCTTGAAGCCGGCTTCCCCGAGCTTGATGGCAGCTTCTCCCACCCCATTGGCGGCCCCCGGCTTCACGACCACCAGGTTGTGCGGCACGTAGTCGGAGT
Organism: uncultured Roseibacillus sp.; assembly: GCA_963935445.1. Taxonomy (GTDB): domain Bacteria; phylum Verrucomicrobiota; class Verrucomicrobiia; order Verrucomicrobiales; family Akkermansiaceae; genus Roseibacillus_B. The sequence goes on along the minus strand of CAWWCX010000098.1, from coordinate 7,586 downwards.
TCTTGAAGTGAATCCGGATCTTCTTGCCGGCCTTCACCTCGAATTCCTTGATGTCAAACTTGAGCTGCTCCAGCAGGGTTCCAACCCGGACGTCGGTCACCTGGTCCGTGTCCTTGAAGACCCCCGGAGGATCGTTCTTGGTCACCTCGACCGCAGCTACCGCCACCGAGCCCTTGGTGGGATCAGCCGTCGTCCACAGGTGCTGCACCGTCTTGGCCGCCACCCTGGCATGGGGATTGGGGGACTTGAGGACCTTCCCGAGGAGGTCCATGTCGCGCACATTGTGCTGCTGGTGGACCCAGAGTCCCTCGAGGATGTGGTGGGCGTGGTCCTTGTTGCCGTGCTCCCACTTCCTGAGCCACTTCTGGCAGGCAGCGATCACATCCTTGGTGTTGCGCTCACTGAGCTCAATCCGGGTGCGGTAGCGCACGCCGTCCACCGGATGCTCGAGGTTGACCATCAGTTCGTCGAGGGACGCGCCGTCGACCTTCACCACCTTCTGCAGGGGCTTCTTCTTGTTGACGACCCGGTAGATCCGCCCGTGCAGGTGGTCGCGGGAGGGGTCCCGGATATTGTGCTGCATGTGCCCGATGATGACATTGTGCCAGTCGGACACGTAGAGCGCTCCATCCGATCCAAACTCAACATCGGAAGGGCGGAAGTTCTTGTCCGAGCTCTTGATAAGGTCCTGCCGGGGCTCACCCCACATGTGATCCTCCTCGTTTTTCGGCTCGAGGTCATACTGCTTCACCCCGAGGAAGCCGATCGTGTTGGCGAGGATGTAGTCTCCCTGCTGCTCGTCGGGAAAGTTGGCGCTGGAAACCACTCCCGAGCCCGCCACCGGCCGCACTTCCTTCTTCACCAGTGGGTGCATCCTGAAACCCTTGCCCTCGGGCCGCACCTGATAGGACCGGCCCCCGGTGCCGTCATTGGCGTATTGGCGTCCCCAGGAGTCAAAGCATACCCCGTGCGGGTTCGGGCTGTTGCCGGCGTGCACACTCACGGTGTACTGCCGCGGATCGAAGCGGAACATGGCGGACGCCCCACTATGGAGAGGCGCGCCCCAGGGATGCTCATGGGCGTTGTGGAAGAAAACCCCGCTCTGCCAGTAGATCGCCCCGTCCGGGCCGAAGGAAAAGGCGTTGGCGGCGTGGTGGGTGTCCGCGGAGCCGATCCCCTGCAGGTAACGGATACGCACATCGGCCACGTCGTCACCATCGGTGTCCTTGAGGAACAGGATGTCCGGCTGGCAGGCCACCAGCACGCCCCCGTTCCAGAATTCAAAGCCGGTGGGGTTGTGGACCTTGGCGAAGGTGATGCACTTGTCGGCCACCCCGTCCCGGTTCTCGTCCGGGAGAATGAGGAGGGCGTCTTCCATCTTCTTGAGTGGCTCCCACTTGGGATAGGTCGGCCAGGCTGCCGCCCAGAGGCGCCCCTTGGTGTCCACGGCCATCTGGACCGGGTTTACCAGCTCGGGGAACATCTTCTCGTCAGCAAAGAGGTTGACCTCCATTCCTTCCGGCACAGTCAGCTTGGCAAGTCCTTCCTTGCCGCTGTTGTAGCCCGAGAGGTTTCCTTCCTTGCCCGCATTGGAGCTTCTGCTCTTTCCCCCGACATTGGACTTCACTGCGACGGGCGCCGGAACGTTGCTGTCATCAATCTTGTAGTTACGGTTGCCCACTGCGGCCCACACCGCCTTGTCACGGTTCGCCACCATGACATCGATCATGGAGAGCTCGTGCCAGAGGACGTCCTTGTTGCTCTGCCCATCGACGAACTTGAGACCGGAACGGCCGCCCCAGACGTCATTGCCGTCCGTGGCCCGGTAGCGATTGTGCCAGTGCCAGTTCTTGTCGAGGACCGCCTTGCGCACCTTCTCGAGACTCGGCGAGGTCGCGATCTCCTTGCCCAGGAGTTGCTGGGCGATCACTTCCGCGATGCGGCGGTTGCCCTCCGGGTTGAGGTGCACTCCATTGATGGTGAGCGGAATGTTGGACGAGTCAAACAGCTTGGCCGAGGGCGTGAAGAGGTCCACGAAGCCAGTCTGCTTGCTGTCCGCGACCGCCTTGGTGCTCGCGGCATAGGCCGACAGGCGCGAGTTGTTGGCCTTGCCGTCGGGGAGACTGGGGTTGCCCAGGTCCTCGTGCGCGATCGGGCTGAAGAGCACGATCTTGGGGGCGCTCTTTCCGTTGGGCTTCATGTTCCGGTAGTGATCAACGAGCTTGCCCAGCTCGTCGCGGTACTTCGTCAGCCCACCAACTCCACCAAAGGACTCGTTATACCCGAACATGATGAAGATCACGTCGGCCTTGATGTCCTTCAGGTACTGGTCCTGATGGGGGAAGCCCCTGTTGCGCGGCCGGCTCCAGACGGTGTCTCCGGTGTAGCCCAGGTTGCGGATGGTGAGGTAGTGCTTGGGATGCGCCGCATGGAGGACCGTCTCCAGCCAGCCATCGTGCTGCATGCGGTCCGCCAGACCACTCCCGATAATGCAGATTCGATCTTCCTTTTCGAGAGTGAGGGCGGCGGTCGCGGATTGCGGGGCTGCAATGCCAAGAAGGGCAGCGCAGGCGGCAATCCGAACGGCGAGTAACAGGCGTGTCATCATGTGTTTCTGAGTTGTGGAGGGGAGAACTACGGTAAAATCCTCTCCTCCTCACGCCTTTCCTCCGAAAGTTTCAAAAACTCCCACGATATATGGACAAGGTCGCACCATTCTGCGACTCCCCGGCGGCTTGGTCCGGGCCCTCCGGGCAGACCGGCGAGGGGCAGCGAACCCAATCTCGACGAGGGGCCTTGAGGGCCGTAGGGTGTGCGTCTCAGCCACGAACATGGGGATTCACGACCGAGACTACATGCGCGATTCTCCACCGCCCCGGAGACCGCGCCCCGGCCGCCGGCCGGCCCCCGGGGGAAGAACAAGCCCGTTTCCCGGTCTCGACAGCGGTCTCATCCTCGGAATCGCCCTGGTCGCCATTGGCTTTTCCGCCCTCATCATCAAGGGCTGGAAGGCCCAGCGGGATCGAAGCGAAATGATGGCCGAACTGGCGGAATTCGACCCCTACTTCAACGGCGGGTTCCCCCAGTATAACATCCATACCGTTACGGAGGCCCAGCTCGCCGAGTTGCCCATGATGACCCCTGACATCGCCCGGGGTATCGTCGAACGCCGCGCAAGGGAGCCCTTCAAGCTCACGGAAGAGCTTCGCGAGGTCCGTGGCATCGAAGATCTCAACCTCGAGATGTTCAGGATGTACCTCTTTGGATTCGAGGATGCGCCCGAACCACGCAAGTTCTCGGATCCACCTCCCCGGCCACCCGACGCCTAGCCCCCGGCAAAGGATCAGGGCTTCTGCCAGGGAACCGCACCTCCCCGCTGGATGTGCACGCGCATGGCCGCCGCCAGCTCACGGAACTTCCTGCGGTTGCTCTTGGAAAGGTCGGTGGATTCGCCCGGGTCCTTTTCGAGGTCAAAGAGCTCCCACGGGGTCATGGGGGTGTTCTTGACCAGCTTCCAGTGGCCACGACGCATCGCCCAGATGCACTCGGCCATGTAACGCTCGCCACCTTCCCGCCGGGTGAAGAAGAGATCCCGGTCAAAGGCGGGCTGCTCTTCTCCGAGCAGGAGGGGAAGGAAGGAGCGCCCGTCGATCGGGTGCGCGATCTTCGCCCCGGCTGCCGCCGCCACGGTGGGGAAGATATCCATGGTGGCGGCCACGAAATTGTTGCGCCCGCCGGCCTTGATCCTGCCAGGCCAGACCGCGCACGCCGGCACCCGCAGGCCTCCTTCATACATTTCCTGCTTCTCCCCGCGCAATGCCCCGTTGCTCGCGCCGACGTCGGCCTGTCCCCCATTGTCGGAGACGAAGATCACAAGCGTGTTTTTCGCCAGGCCCGTCTCCTCCAGCTTGTTCATGACCATCCCGATACCATGGTCCATGTGCTCGATCAGGGCGACCAGCTTGGCCCGCTGGGCACTGATCCCGGGCTCCCGCTCCTTCACCTTCTCGAACCAGTCGGCCGGTGGCTGGATCGGCGTGTGGGGGGCATTGTAGGACAGGTAGAGGAAGAAAGGAGACTGCTCCTCTGCTCTCTCGGCAAGATAGTCCACCGCCCACCTGCTGAAGATGTCCGTGGCGTGTCCCTTGGGGTGAACCGGCTCCTCGTTGCGCCGCATGTAGTGGTTTCCATGGCGGCGGTGGTGATAATAATCATCCATCATGTCCCCAAGGAAGCCGTGGAAGAAGTCAAACCCGCGGCGGGTGGGCTGGTTTTCCTCCTCCAGCCCGAGGTGCCACTTGCCGATGATGGCACTGTGATAACCGGCCGGTTTCAGGACCTGCGGCAGGAGAACCGCATCCTGGGCGAGGTATCCCCAGTTGTTCACCGCATGCGTCCGCACTACCCCCGGGACTCCAACCAGCTCCTGGTATCGTCCACACAGCAGGGCCGCACGCGTGGGCGAGCACACCGGGCAGTTGGCATAGAAGGAATCAAAACGCATTCCGTCTGCCACCAGCTTGTCGACATGCGGCGTGCGCAGGTCCTTTCCGCCGTAGGAAGAGAGGTCCCCATAGCCAAGATCGTCGACAATAATGACGAGGACGTTCGGCTTGGTGGCGGCGGCTGGAGTGACGAACCCTGCCAGCAGGGCGAGGAGAAGGACACATCCGGACTTCCGGAGCGTGAGCTTGTTGAAGGGCATGCCCCGAGGCTAGGAGGGCCTCCTCGGGGAGGCCAGAGAATTTCCTCCAGCCTGGCCGCCGTGAACGCGATGGCCGGCCCTATTTCGAGGTGTCCAGCACCAGGAAGGGATCGAGAGTGAGATCGCTGCTGTCCTTCTTGTGATTGTGTCCCTCGAGGGCGATCACATTCCGCCCCTCCTTGAAGAACTTGGCGAAGGGCGCGAGGGAAATGTATTCCGTCCCGGTGGCCTCGTGCGGTTCCACGGTAACCTTGCCCGACTCGTCCTTGCTCACCTGCTTCGAGAACAGCATGCGCCCATTGGCGTAGAGGACGAAGCCGTCGTCAAAGTTGATCCCCAGTCCGAGCCTGGACAAATCCGTTCCCTTCGCGATTTCAAATTCCCTCCGGATGTAGAGCGCGGTGTAGCGCCCCTTCATGTCCCCGATTCTGGTCTCATCGTCGCCATCCCCGTAGCCAAAGCCAGCCCGGCCGAGGCTCCACTTTTCCTCCTCGGGATCAAAATTCCAGGTCGTCCACGCCTCGGTCTCCGGTTCCTCTCCACCCGCCAGATAGTTCCACTGGGCCCTGGGCGGGATCAGATAACTCACCCGACGGGGCATTTCCTCCGGTCTCATCTTGGCCCCGGACTGCCGGGCGCGCTCCGCTGCCTGGTGCGTGCGCACCGCTCCCTTCACACCGTGCCCGGTGCGCTCCTCGGTCTCCCTCGTCGGCGTCCATGGATTGATCACCACCTCCCTCTCGATCACGCCATTCTTGCGAATGGCGAAGCGGTCCCGTTCCACCCCGCGCAGGTCGAGCATGATTCCCGTGAGAGTATCGCCCTCGATATCGAGAATCATGGAGCCGTGATCCAGCACGATGCTGCGCATGAGGGGAATAATGCCCCTCGAGTTACTGCCAAGCTTTCCGCCATGGCCGGTAACCACCGCTACCGTTCCATTGTTCGGAGTCTTCCTCTCCGACTTCAGGTAGGGGCCGTCCCCGGCCGGGCGGCCATCGCCATCGTCAAGCACTACTCCCTTGGCAGTGGTGGGCGTCTGGTATGCCCCGTCAATCAGCATGGAACGCTCATAAATGTGCGAATGGCCCGAGAGCACGAGATCCACCCCGCCCTCTTCCAGGATGGGCATGATGTGCTCCCGCATCTCCACCAGTTCCTTCTCCCGGTCGCTGTCGTGCGTGCCCTTGGTGTAGGGCGGATGGTGCCAGAAGCCGATGATCCACTTCGCCTCCGTAGCGGCCATGTCACGGACAAGCCACTTTGCCATCTCTCCGTCCGGTTTGCGGCTGATATCGTAGGAGTCGAGGGAAATGAAATGCACGTTGCCATAATCAAAGGAATAGAAGGATTCCTTTCCGGAAGGAATGCCCCCCGCCTCCCCCCTGGTGGGAGTGACATAGGCGTCATAATAAGGCCCCACGCAGGTATTGCCGTTGGAACTTTTGCCTTCGTGATTGCCCATCGCGGCCCAGCACACCGTATGACTCAGGGTGTCGCGATAGGGCCCGAAGAAGTTTCTCTGAAACTCGGGATCTGTCCCCGAGGAGTAGGCCATGTCGCCAACGTGGAGGTAGAGATCCAGCGGGCGTTTGGTAGTCGCCACATACTGGCGCATGGCCTCATGCACGAGAGCCTGGTGCTGCGCTCCGGTCCCGGAATCACCTACCACCCACACCCTGGTTGGGAGAGCGTCCCCGATGCCGGGGTGGGTCTTGAAGCTGTGGTGCGGGCCAGGCCGGGTGAGCGGCTCTTCACCTTCGTAAATGGTATACGCATACTGGCTGGCCGGGGAGAGCCCGGTAATGGTCGCTTCATACTGCACGCTCCCTTCCGGGGCCTTCGACAGGCGCTCTTTCCCCTCGGTCGTCCGCGCAAGGATCTGGTCCCCTCCACAGAACCTTACCTCCTCGAGCTCTCCGCCGGAGTAGCCCACCCGAGGCGACTGCATCGGCCTGTCTGTTCGCCAGACGATCGTGACCCCCTCCTCGTGGGCCAACTGGAGATAAGGTCCCCGCGTAATGGCGGATTGGCCAACCGCAGCAAGCAGCAGGGAGGAAAACAGGACCAGCTTGTGAAGAGATCGAGGAGGCATCGAATGCAAGGGTATTGAGGCTCTAGGCTGACCACGTGATGGGCCGGCGCCCGGAAAAAAACGAAGCGGTGCGTGGTGGAGTTCTACAGGGAATACGGCCCTGGACGACACTTACTTTCGACGGCCTCGGTGGAGAACCCGTGGTGTCGCCCGGGCCTCCCAAAGGAGGCGTAGACCATGAAAAAAGCCGCGGATAGCCAAGGAAACCTCCCTGCAGGGAAGATATCTTGCGGATTCCGGGACAATTTTGCACATGCTTCAATGACGCCCGCCGCAACCAGCCCCTCCAACGCCCCATGAAACAGTCCACCCTTATTCCCGTCCTCGTCCTGACCGCCGGCGCTGCCTTTGCCCTCGGCTGGCTTGCGCGCCCCGGCAACGATCCCAGCAGGGAGGATGGCGACAACACGCTGGACCGGAGTGCCAAGAGCTCCGCCGGCTACCGTCCCAGCCGCCCGGCCGGCTCCCAGACCACACCCGGCTCGGACAGCTCCGGGAAGGTCGAGGCTTTCCTCGCCCGATACAATTCCAGTGGCTCCATTTCCGCAGAAGACATGACTGCCGCAATCGAGCAGATGCGAAAGGAGAACGACCCCATCCTGCGGCGCAAGCTTTTCAGCGAGCTCCTGGAAAACCTTACTCCTGAGAACGCCCAGGCGGCCTACCTCGCCCTGCAGGGAAGAAGGCGGGGCTGGGGGCCGGGGGGCGACGACGAGCTTCGTCTTCTGGCCCATGCGTGGGGGCGCATCGACGGAGCGGGAGCCGTCAAGGCGCTCACTGCGATGC
>CAWWCX010000097.1:0-11853 GCA_963935445.1 uncultured Roseibacillus sp. | reverse complement strand
CCGGAAGACTTGCTGGCTTGCAGGGTGAGGGTGTCGGGAAGTGGCCGTGGAAGCATGGCCCGGGCGGCCTTGAATGCTTCGACATGGGTCGGGTCGATCTCCGCCTGGACGGCAACCGGCAGGGTGATTTCCCGGATGGGATAGGGCGGAGAGAGAGAAGGTTCGCGCACGCAGTTGTCCTCACTGCAAATGAGCCAGTTGGGGGCGGCGGCTACCTTGACCCTGTTCCCGGGGGTCAGGTTTGCAGGAGGGGTAATCTTGAAAAGATGGTAGACGAGCTTCTTGTAGACATAGCTGTTCTTTCCAGAGCTTTCTGATCGTTGAGGGACGGGCCAGGCGACCCGTTCCACTGTAAATCCGGCTGGTAGATTCCAATCGGCCTTGAGTGGTTGTCCCACGTATCCGGGGTTTTGAAAGTACGAGTACCATCCTGCGGGATGGGTGAGTTTGATGGCGATGTGGAAAGGTTTGCCGGGCGCCACGCTTTTCACTTCCGAGAGAAACTCCAGTTTGCTGGAGCTCTTTTCTGCCGCAGCAAAGGGATCGAAGTTTTCGAGCTGCGCCGGCAGGGTGGCAGGCAGGACGGCCAGGGCCGTGGCGGCGAGCGCGGAGAGAGAACGATTCAGAATGAGCATCGGTAGCTGGTGGATGGGTTCATCCTACACACTCTCGGGAAAAGAAAAAGCAGCGGGAGCGCCCGCTGCCTTGTGAAAAGGGTTCTTTTCGCTTGGATCCTAGTAGCCGCGATGTTGGCCGTAGCCCTGCCGTTGGTCCTGCTTGTTGCCGGCAGCGGCACCGGCGGCGCCTCCGAGGGCGGCGCCGATGAGGGCACCGCGGGTGGCGTCCCCATCTCCGACATTGTTGCCGATAATCGCGCCGGTAACGCCTCCGAGAGCGGCACCGGTGAGGGCGCCCCGCTGGGTATTGGGTCCGGCGGCACAACTGATGAACAGGAGGGAGATTGCTGCGATCAGGATGCTCAGGAGTCTGCTTTTCATGGTCTATCGGTGGTCAGGTCAACTGGTTTGGAACACTTAACCAATTCCTGCGCCCGAAGCAATGAAAACGGTCAGTGGGGGTTCATGGCATTGGACGCTCAGCGTGGGAGACTATTCAAAATTTCGTGCACCAACTGAGGTCCCCGATAGATGAACCCCGTATAGAGTTGGAGCAGGCTGGCCCCGGCCTCCAGCTTGGCCCTTGCATCAGCTGCCGACAGGATTCCGCCCACCCCGATAATCGGAATTTTGCTTCCGAGTTCGGAGTGGAAGGCAGCGATGACCTCGGTGGAGGGCTTCGTCAGCGGAGCCCCGGAGAGTCCGCCGGCCTCGCTTTGCAGAGGATGGTCCGCAACTGTGGACCGATCGATGGTGGTATTGGTGGCGATCAGGGCATCAAGGCCTTCGGTGAGGAAGGCTTTGCTGAGATCGCGGATATCGCGGCTCTCCAGGTCGGGGGCAACCTTGAGTGCGAGGGGGACGTTTCGGCCCGATTCGTTGGAGAGCCTGTCCCGTTCCTGCTGGAGCCGTCCCAGCAGGCGGGCCGCTGAATCGGCCGCCTGCAAATCCCGGAGGCCCGGGGTGTTCGGTGAGGAGAGGTTGACTGCGATGTAGTCGGCGACCGGCCACGCTCCCCGGAGGCAGGTGAGGTAGTCGTCGATGGCCTGCTCATTGGGCGTATCCTTGTTCTTGCCGATATTGAAGCCGATCACCCCCCGGAATGTCTTCGACTTACGCACGTTGGCGACTCCGCCGGCTATTCCTGGGTTGTTGAATCCCATCCGGTTGATGATGGCCTCGTGTTCGAGGAGGCGAAACAGGCGGGGCGTCGGGTTTCCGGTCTGGGGTCGGGGGGTGATGGTTCCGATCTCGATGAAGCCGAACCCAAGACGGCCAAAGGCGTCAATCGCATTGCCTTCCTTGTCCAGTCCGGCAGCCAGTCCGAGTTGGTTTGGGAAGGTCAGGCCCATGCACTCAATGGGCGCAGCTGGCGGGTGGTCGCCGGACAGCCCGTCGAGAATCCCGAGGCGTTCGGCGGTCCGCAGGGCGGAAAGGGACCAGTGGTGAGCCCGTTCGGCGTCGAGACGGAAGAGGAGCTTGCGCGCGAGCGGGTAGGTGCGGTCGAGCATCTTGAATCGGGGCCTTTTATCGCGGAGGGGTGCGCCAGGAGCAAGACGCAAGACCCGGCACTTCTCAGGTCACGAGATGGGAAACAATGGAGTCGACAAGGAGAGGGCCTCGTCCCAGCAGGCGGAGGTGGTCATTACGCCATTCGGCAAGACCCTCTTCGACCGGATCGGCGATCCGTCCGGGGTCGACAGCGGTGAGGTGCCGGCGAGGGACACCCTCGTCGGTCCTGAGTAGCAGGGCGATGCGTTCAAGGTCGAGCTGGGCCCCGCTGAGCAACTCAATCTCGTGTTCGGCGTGGCCGACCTGTGCCACCTGATGCAGGTATCGGGGGGTGTCGGAGACGTTCTTCCAGCGGCGTCCGTCGATTGTTGAGACCGCCGAAGGGCCCAGTCCGAGATAGTCCCGGCCGGACCAGTAGGACTGATTGTGGCGGCTTTCGAATCCGGGCCGGGAGTAATTGGAGGTTTCATAATGCCGGTAGCCCCGTGTGGTCAGGGTCTCGTGGGCGAGTTCGAACATGGAGGCATTCAGTTCCTCCTGCTCCTTGTAGACCCCGGACTGCAGTGCTTCGAAAAAGGGGGTGTCCTCCTCGTAAGTGAGGTTGTAGGCCGAAAGGTGGTCGGGTTCCAGGGCAAGGGCCTCCTGCAGGCTGCGCTGCCACTGCTGGATGCTCTGGCCCGGAATGGAGAACATGAGGTCGATACTGACATTCTCGATTCCCGCTCGGCGCAGGAGGTTGACGGAGTGGGCAATGTCTTCCGGACTGTGGGTGCGCCCCAGGGTCTTGAGAACACCGGAGTCGAATGATTGTGCGCCGAGGGAAACGCGAGTTATCCCGGACCGGGCAAACGCCCGGGCTGTTTCGCGTCCGAAGGTGGCGGGGTTGGCCTCAAGATTGATTTCGGCGTGGGGCGCAAATGCAAAGGTTTCCCGCAACCCTGACATGAGGGCTTCGAGATGGGTCGGCGAAAGCATGCTGGGGGTGCCTCCACCGAGGTAAGCTGTCTCGAGGGCGGGAGGAGAGAGCTGCTCAGCCCGTCTCGTGGCCTCCTGTTTCAAGGTCGCTATGAAATGGGCGAGGTCCGTATCTCCCGGGGTGTGCTTGTAGAAGGAGCAGTAGGGGCAGATACGGTGGCAGAACGGGATGTGGACGTAGAGGTGGATTGCGGTTCGTGTGTTTTGTGATTGGTTAAATGGGGAGAGTATCGGCAGGCTCGGGCCGGCGATGAGAACGGATCAGCTCGGAACGGATATTCTGCGGGAGGTGTCCCGCTCGTTTTATCTGACCCTGCGGCTTATTCCGAGCGAGTTTCGCGGGCCCCTGAGCCTCGGTTACCTCCTGGCAAGGTTGAGCGACACGATTGCAGATGCGGGATCGGTGGAGTTGGAGCGCCGGAAAGGGCTTCTTGCTGAGTTCCGCGTTGTAATGAGTGCGCCGGCCAAGCACGGGGATGCCTGCAGGTTTGCGAAAGCCCTTCCTGCGGAACTTGAGGGGGCTGGTCTGCCGCGGGGGGAATGGGATCTCGTCCTGCGGGCGGAGGATTGCTTCGAATGGCTGCATGGCATGGATCGCAAGGTCAGCAGGCATATTCGCAAGGTAGTCGATATCATCACGACTGGTCAGACGTGGGATCTTGAGCGTTTCGAAGGAGACGGCGTTGTCAGGCTGGAAACTGATGCGGAACTGGTCCGCTATGCCTACCAGGTGGCGGGTTGTGTGGGGGAGTTCTGGACGGAGATCGGCTTCACCTGTGGCGAGGGCTTTGCACGAGAGGACCGGGAGACGATGCGGGTCTGGGGTGCAAATTATGGCCGGGGACTCCAGTTGGTGAACATTCTGCGGGATATTCCCGAGGACCTGGAGCGAGGCCGGTGCTATCTTCCGGGCGAGGGGCCTGCGGAAGCGGCTTCGTTGGTGCCGGAACTCGCGCGCTGGCAGGCTCGGGCAAGAGACTATCTCGCCGATGGATTTCGCTATGCCGATGCGCTCCGGGGAGCGAGGACACGAATGTCGACCGGATTACCGGCCCTTCTTGGTGTCCGTACCCTCGATCAGTTGGAGGGTGCGTCGTGGGCGGATCTTGTGGCGAGAGTGAAAGTGTCCCGGGGGGCGGTCAAGAGGGCCCTGGCAGGCTCTTACGCGCGGAGCGTGTGGTGGTTGCCGGGATCTTGGAAAAGGGACTATCTAGGTGCCCGGAGTAATGTGAACCCCTGAGGAACGAGACTCTGTAATGGGAAAAAAATCGGATGTCCATTGTGTCGGTGCGGCCTTGTATTACCTGCCGGTCGAAACACGTATGCCGCTTAAATTCGGTCCTGAGACGGTGACCGCAGTGACCTGCGCCCGGGTCTGCATGGTGGTGGAAGGGGAGAATGGCCGGTCGGCCCGGGGCTGGGGGGAGACCCCGTTGAGTGTGACCTGGGTCTGGCCGGGCTCGCTCAGTTACGAGGTCCGCGATCACGCGATGCGGGCATTCTGCGAGGTCCTTGCCCGTTCATGGGCAGGCTTTGAGAGCCGGGGCCACCCGCTGGAGCTAGGTCACGATTTCATTGAGGAGGAGCTCCCGGGCCTGCTGGCTGAATTTAACCGGACGCGGAAGGGGGCAGAGATGCCTTGGTTGGCGGCCCTTGTCTGCTGCTCACTGTTCGACCTTGCGGTTCATGATGCCTACGGGAATTTGCACGGCGAAAGCATATACCGCCTGTATGGCGCGGAACATATGAGCCGGGACCTCTCCGCCTTTCTGGAACCGGCGGCAGGGGGCGGGGCTTCTTTTTCCGGTCGTTACCCAGAGGAGTTCCTCTCCCGCCATCCGCCGGCCACCCTGCCGGCCTGGCATCTGGTAGGCGGCCTCGACCCGGTCGGGCGGGATGAGCTGTCCGGGAAAGAGCCGAAGGACGGCTACCCGGTGGAGCTCTCGGAGTGGATCGACCGGGATGGACTGCAATGTCTCAAGATCAAGCTGCGGGGCAATGATGCGGAATGGGATTACCGGCGGACGGTGAAGATCGGGGAGATGGCGGTGCGGGGAGGGGTGTCCTGGCTCACGGCTGATTTCAACTGTACGGTGACGGACCCGTCCTACGTAAACGAGATTCTGGATCGATTGCGGCAGGAACATCCACGCCTCTTCGGCATGCTCCTCTACGTGGAGCAGCCCTTTCCCTATGACTTGGAGGAGAACCGGATTGACGTTCATAGCGTGTCTGCCCGCAAGCCACTCTTTCTTGATGAAAGCGCCCATGACTGGAAACTCGTCCGGCTGGGGCGCGAGCTCGGCTGGAATGGAGTCGCTCTCAAGACCTGTAAGACACAAACGGGTGCGCTGCTGAGTTGCTGCTGGGCGAAGGCTCACGGCATGTCCCTCATGGTGCAGGATCTGACCAATCCGATGCTTGCGCAGGTGCCTCACGTCCTGCTCGCTGCCCACGTCGGCACGATCATGGGGGTGGAGACGAATGCCATGCAGTTCTATCCAGAGGCTTCGACGCCCGAGGAGGCGGTGCATCCGGGCCTTTACCGGCGGCGGAATGGGGTGCTGGACCTCGGCTCCCTCACGGGGAGTGGCTTTGGCTACCGAGTCGCCGAGATCAACAGAGAGCTCCCTCCACCGGCAGTAAGCGTTGGGATGTAGGGAGGGAGAAGGCTACTCATCCGTCGAGAGGATGCCGAGGCCTTCCACGGATGTGTCTCCCTCGGGAGCGGGGGGGAGGGCTTCTCTGGGAATGTCGCCTGCGAGGCGGACATTGCCGGCCAGGATATTGTTGCCGGGGTCCTGGTCTTCGTTCCCGTTCAGATTCAGAGCGCTGCGAATCGCAATTGCCTCGGAGCCGGTAGGCTCGTTGATGGGCAGTTCGACCACATGCGAGGAGCCGCCCTGCAGGAGGGGGAGGGTAACCGGGTAGATGTTGTTATTGATCATGATGTCCAGCGCCGTTCCCGCCATGGCCTCGGTTCCCTGGTTCTGGACGGTGACCTGGAGGGTGCCGACGACTTCTCCGTCGGCGGGTGCTTCGTACCAGTTGGAGGCTACCGCCAGGTCGAAGCGCCCCGGAGTGTAGGCGTGGATCATCCGGTCGACGTCAAGATTACCGCCTCCGTGGTAGGGGTCGTTTCCAGGTGCTCCTGCGGCGTTCAGGTTGTTTTGCATGACCGAGGCGGCCTGCAGCGGAAGTAATGTGCCCGATTGGGTTTCGGTTATCGTAGCGGCCAGGGCACCCACGACCAGTGGGGCGGCTGCGGATGTTCCCGTGAAGCTCGTATATTCCTCACCGGGCCATGCAGAGATGATTTCGAAGCCTGGCGCAGCCACGTCGATGGCCTCCCCGGAGTTTGAGAAATCGAGGTGTTGCCCGGTTGCATCGACGGCGCCGACCGCGATGACGCTCTCATACGCGGCAGGGTAGCTTGGAGTCGAAAAGCCCTCGTTCCCGGCAGCGGCCACGATGAGGACCTGCCGCTCGGCCGCATAGGCAATCGCGTCCTGGACGAGGGGGCTGTCCCCATAGGACCCCATCGAAATATTGATGACTTGTGCGCCCTCATCCACGGCCCGCACGATCCCTTCCGAGAGCAGGAAGGAGTTGGAGGAGCCGTTGTTATCTGCAATGCGGATGGACAGGAGCTCGGCAGCGGGCGCTATGCCCTGGCTGACGCCGTCATCGCCGATTATGAGGGCAGCCACCGCGGTGCCGTGTCCATGGAGATCGATGGCGGGGCCGTCTCCCGTGATCAGGTCGATCTCGCGGACGCGTTCACCGAGTGAGTCGTGCTTACCGACCCCGGTGTCGAGCATCGCGATGCGCACGCCCTTGCCCCAGGAGGAGTTCTCTTCGGAGATCCCGAGCCATTCGAGTGTGTCGCGGCCGAATCCCACTGCCCCCGGCTGTGCGCCAACCTGGGGGAGCTCGGGGATGGAGACCCGGAAATTTGGGAAGCCTTCGTCCTCGTCCAGAAGATCGTCAAGGTCGGAAAACTGGTCAAATCCGACACGCGCAGCCCGGAGGGCGTCGAGCCTTCCGAGCAGGCGGGCCCGGCTGTTGGTCAGCTGGTTCAGGAATTTCCGGTAGTCCTCCTCGGAGTCGAAACGCACGATGCGCTCACGGGGCACCCCGAAGAAAAGTTCATCAAGGCCCAGGGGGCGCCTGCCACCGCGTCGATCGGATGATTTGCTGGGAAGGTTTGGCGCATCATACTGAGTGTAGGAGCGCTGTCCGTCGTCCTGCCTGTCCTCCGTGCTCCGGACACTCTTCAGGATATCGCGGGTCATCCAGAATCCCACAAGTCCCGCGAGCAGGGCTGCGCTGAGCAGGATGGTTCTGGATTGTGAGTTTCTCACGATTTGGTTGGGACCGGGATTGCGGTGGAAATCCCTGCCTCCAGGAGTTGGTGGACACTAACTCAGGATGCCCGAAAACAAAACTGATTCCCTTCGGAGGGTGGCGTTGCGTGGGGGTCTTGACGTGGGCTAACCAATAACAGGGAGCGAAGAGACTTGAGGTTTGAGGTCACTGGGTCAGAAAACGCCCGTGCGCGATTTGTTGCGAGACCCCGCCTGGCGGGAGGAAGAGGTGGGCTTTCCCCTGCCTGACTCGCCCCATGCGTGCCTGGTGAGTCTGCCGACCTGGCCGGCCGTGATCGGCTACGAGGAGGGCGATCCCGATGTGGTCGAAAAGATGAGGGCTGGCTATCCCCGGTTTTTCCTGCATCCCATCACGTCCCGCTACCTAGCCAGTCTCGAGGAACGATACGCAGGCCCCGGTGAGCGGGTGATGGCCTATTCCTCGGCCGGCGCAGCCGACCGGGCGCATGCGTTTGTCCGGACGCGGACCGGGCTGCGCGGTCGTTCCGTAGAGGAGAATCCTTCCCTGCTGGTGGTGCCTGCCGAAGGCTACATGGCAGCTCGAGATTACTGGAAGCATACCGGTGAGTTGATCAGCAGTCGTCAGGCTGAGGATGGCCTTGCCGGGGTTGCTCCGGACACCTCGAGACTGGAGAAATCCCGGGCTGCGCTCGCCAGCGTGATGGAGGCGGCCGTTGAGGATGCCTTCTTCTTCGAAAGCGGCATGGCAGCCATTTTCACCCTTCACCGGCTTGTGACGAACCGGTGTCCGGGAAAGAAGACCTTACAGCTGAGCTTCCCCTACGTGGACGCTCTCAAGGTGCAGGAGCGTTTCGGTTCGGGAGTAGATTTCATCAATGATCCCAGGGGGCGGGAACTCCACGCGTGCCTGTTGGCGATCAGGAAGGGAGAGTATGCGGCCGTCTTCTGTGAAGTGCCGAGCAACCCGCTCCTGAACACGGTTGATCTTGCCGCGGTGGCGGATGCCTGCCGGGAGTCCGGGACGCCGCTCCTCGTCGATGACACGGTCTGCAGTCATCTCAATGTCGACCTCTCCGACCATGCGGATGCGGTATCCACCAGTCTGACGAAATGGGTCTCTGGAATTGGTGACGTGATGGCTGGATCCATCCTGCTTAATCCGCGTTCTCCCTTTGCGACGGAGTTCCGTGACGGGCTCGGTCAGGAAGTGCCCGGGGGAATGCGGCTGTATCCGCGGGATGTCGAGGTTCTCCTGGAAAACGCAGCGGGTCTTGCAGAGCGTGTCGCAGAGTGCAATCGCAACGGGATGGCGGTAGCGGAATTCCTCGAAGGGCACCGGGCCGTGGCGAGGGTCTGGTATCCCGCCTTTGTTGACCGGGAGGCATATGAAACCCTGCGCCGCCCCGGGGCCGGATATGGGGCCTTGATGAGCTTTACGCTTGCGAGACCGGAGCGTGCGCCGGAGGTGTACCGGGCGATGCGTTTCAGCAAGGGGCCGAGTCTCGGGACGGACTATTCCTTGCTCTGTCCCTATGCGCTGCTGGCTCACTACACTGAGAAGGAGTGGGCGAATGAGTGCGGAGTACCCCCAGAATTACTGCGCCTCTCGGTGGGGAGAGAGCCTGTCTCGGAGCTTTGCGGCCGCCTCGACGAGGGCCTATCCCAGGCCTGCGATTAGGCCTGGGGGCGGGGGTTCCCTCATGAAAGAGCGGATGGAAGCACAGGATATGCTGCTCCCGGGAGTTAGTCGCGGTGATCCTCGGATTGATAGATCGTGCTCTCGGGACTGTAGGGACCAAGGCGTTCGGTTGCCTCGTTTCGCACGCGAACCACGAGCTCGGTCATGAGGATGGGGAGAAGCATTGCGATGAGGCGCCGATTCATTTGATCCGAGGGTTCGCCCGAATGACTGGGGGCAGGCACATCATCGGGCCGGAGGACAGAGAGGAGAGCCTGGAGGGCGCGGGGCGAGCCGCTGTGCATTACCCGGAGCAGATCTTCCCGTAACCACCGGGTGCAAAAAATCCAGTAGTTCGGCTTCTCGTGACGGGATTCGAAGCTGTCGACGATGTCTTCCCAGAAGTGTTCGTTCTCTTCGTGCAGGACCGAGGGGGTGCTGCGGGCTTGTGATTGCACCGAATCGAGAAGGAATCTGAAATGGGCTGGAGAGTTCATGGCACTGCGGGCTGTTGTGATCTCAACCGTAAGACGGAAGAGATCATTTTTTTATTCGGTTTTCAGGGCGCTCCCCTGCTGGGGAGTTTCATTGGAAGAAGGCTTAACATTACCACGGTACACGATACTCCGGTCCACGCTACCATGGGCCGATCAATTTTACGGACAAACTGCGGAAAAGGTCTGTTCCGGCTGGTAGTCAGTATACGTAGTGGTTGAGGCGGAAAAGGCGTCTGGTCTCATGAGCTCCAAGACAGCCTGTGATACCCCACCAGAGTTAGGTTGTGGGAAGGTGGCCAGCCCGGGGGACTCTTCAGGGATTCCGGGGGGCATGACCGATTGGCCGCTCCCTGGATGCAACAGGGGCCGGGGCTCAGGGGCGCTCCCAGACCTGCAGGAGGAGAGTTTCCTGCGGCACGCTGGGAATCGTGAGCGGAAAGACGGTTTCCGGGGTGATTTCGATGCGAGGCTGGAAGGATTCGAATGCTTCTGCGGAAGAACGACGGATTTCGAAGGTTCCCGGGGGTAGATTGCGGACAGTCAAGGTAACCTGCCGGGTCGTTGGTTCAAACCTGTCGATCACCAGTTCCACCCTTGAGCCGCACCCGATGAGGCCCCCGCTGTCATATTGTGATACAAATTCCCAGATCACCTCTTTCGAAAAGGAAGGCCATTCGTGGGGGCCGTTCTGGATGCGATAATGCTCCACGGTATGACAGCCATCCCCCCGGTCCCAGAGGTAACGCGTCACGCCCCGTGAGATGGTAGATGTTACCGGGGACCTGGCGGTGCCATTCAGGCCCGCCCAGTGATTGTTCAAGCTGTTGATGGAGATGGAGTACTGATTTCCATTGTAAGGATTGTAGGAATCATCGGTGCCATGAATGGAGAGGATACCGGTCCGGTTCGTGGTGGTGCAATCGTTCAGCGTCCATTCCCACATGCTTGCTGCGACCGAGGCCACAGCTGCAAAGCGGTCCCCAAGGTAGCAGGCGAGATCCCACATGAGGTTCCCCCCGAGGGAGAACCCGCACGCGTAGAGCCGGGCGGGATCAGCGGGATAGTCCCTGACGAGCAGGTCTATCATCGCCCGCACGAAACCGATCTCATCGGTCCCATTGTCGTAGGGACCCTCGGAGTTCCAGTGTGTCGCTCCCTCAAAGACCAGTCCTTCCGGATAGACTGCGATGAACCGTTCCGAGTCAGCGAGGGGGCGGAAGTCGGCGGTGAAACGCATCATGCCCTCGGCCGAGCCGTCACCGCCATGAAAACAGAAGAGGACCGGCAGGGATTCCGCCGGTTGCAGGTTCTCGGGAATATAAACGAGGAACTGCCTTTGCACGTTGTCGACCCGGACAGTCCTGTTCAGGAGGCTTTGCGCACTGACCGGGGACGGGAGGGCGTGGAGAGCAGCGGTCAGGAAGGCAAGGAGCGCGCAGGATCGAAGAGGCAGCATTTTCCTCCAATGTGGAGCAAGTGAGGCGTCATGCAATGAACGAATTGCCGGAAGGGGCAGTCTGAGAGGCTGGCGGGGATGTCCTGCCCCGGCCTGGCCCATGCTACCACGGACCCCTTCGCGTATGACCCGGATAATCCCACGAGGACCTTCCTTCGATGGCCGTGAAAAAGGCTCAAGCGTTGAAGTGACCCTCTGGCCAATTGGTTGTTTTATCTCGCCGCACTCAACTTCCTGCACCTTGGCAGCCTGTGGTGTGCAGGATACCGTGCTTCTGCTTCCTGAAGCGATGTGCTAGTTACCGGTAACATGAAGCGCCTGACAGGATTCCTTGCCCTCTTCCTCTTTGCAGTCCTACCCCTATCCGCTGCAGACCTTAGCGACCTGACATACACCACCACTGGCGGCGAAGTCACCATCACCGATTGTGATACTTCGGCCTCTGGAACACTGGTCATTCCGGACGCCATTGAGGGTAATCCCGTTACTGGTATTGGGCGGGCAGCCTTCGAAAACTGCGCCAGCCTGACGGGCATCACGATTCCTGATAGCGTCACCAGCATCGGGGACATCGCCTTCAATCGCTGCGGGAGCCTGACCAGCATGACGATCCCGGACAGCGTTACGAGTATTGGAGCGTTAGCCTTTTGGAACTGCAGTGCACTGACGAATGTCAACATTCCTGACACGGTCACCAGTATTGCGAATGGCGTTTTCCAAAACTGCAGCAGCCTGACGAGTATTGCGATTCCGGACAGCGTTACCAGTA
>CAWWCX010000096.1:0-11863 GCA_963935445.1 uncultured Roseibacillus sp. | reverse complement strand
TCTAGTACGGTCTCGTGGGCTCGGAGATGTGTATAAGAGACAGCTTCACCCCGGTTTTCCCCGCCTCAGATTTCGAGTCTGGACCCATGACGGTCATCCCGGGAGAGCCGGGCCCCCGATCCGGCCCGGATGGCAGCCCGGTCACATGAATATTCCGGTCGCCACCTTGCCATGCACATCCGTCAACCGGAAGTCGCGTCCGGCGTAGCGGTAGGTGAGTTGCTCATGGTCGATTCCAAGGAGGTGCAGCACGGTGGCATGAAAATCGTGAACGTGCATGGGATTGTCCTGCACGTGCATACCGAACTGGTCGGAGGATCCGTAGGTCAGGCCTCCTTTCACACCACCACCGGCAAGCAGATAGGAAAAGGCCGTACTGTGATGATCCCGCCCTGGCTTCGCATCCTTCTTTCCCTCGGCAAAGGGCGTCCGCCCAAACTCGCCACCAAAGACCACGAGCGTGTCGTCCAGAAGGCCACGCTGTTTGAGATCCGCGATCAGGGCGGCAGCAGCCCTGTCGGCATCGGCACAGAGCTTGGTGTGCCCCGCATTGTGATTCTTGTGGGTATCCCAGGGCTGATTGTTTCCGTCACTGGTGTAATAGACCGTCGTAAAACGTACTCCGCGCTCAGCCAGTCGACGGGCCAGAAGGCAGGAATTGGCAAACCGGCTCCTGCCATACATCTCCCGGGTGGCTTCCGGTTCGTCGCCAAGATCCAGGGCATCGCTCGCCTCCATCTGCATCGTGTAGGCCGTTTCCATCGCCCGAATCTCTGCCTCCAGTTCGGAATCCTCCCCGCGGTCCCGGAGATGGGCTTCATTGAGCCCTCCCAGCAAATCAAGCTGCCGCCGCTGCTCGTCGTAACTGAACTTCCGGCTCCTGACGTGGGGAAGAAGCTTATCAACCGCCATGTCCCGCGTAATGATGCTGGTGGCCTGATAGCGGGCGGGCAGGAACCCATTGCTCCACAGAGCGGGTCCCACAACTGTCTTGGGACTCGGACGCAGCACCACATAGCCCGGCAGGTTCCTATTCTCGGATCCCAGCCCGTAGAGCGCCCAGGAACCCAGCGACGGCCGGGTGGGCTGCACCACGCCCGTATGCATCTGCAGCAACGCGGGCTCGTGGTTGGGCACATCGGTGTGCATGGAGCGCACGATGCACACGTCGTCCGCAAGTCTGGCGAGGTTGGCGACGCTCTCGCTGAATTCCAGACCACTTTCGCCGTGCCTGCTGAACTTGAACGGCGAGGGCATGAAGCCCCCCTTCTTGCCTCGGTAGAGTTTTCCGTCGGGCTTCTGCCCTTCATACTTCAGCAGATCCGGTTTCGGGTCGAAGGTATCCACGTGGGAGGGGCCCCCGTTCAGGAAGAGAAAGATCACCCGCTTGGCACGGGCCGGGATATTTCCCTGCAGGTTGCGCGCGGGATTGGCTGCAACCGCCATTCCGCTCTTTTGCTGCAGCACCCCCGCAAGGCCCATCATGCCTGCCCCTCCAGCCAGGCTGCGAAGCATGCGGCGTCTATTCGGTCCGGGAGGAGGGGAATTAATCACGATAGAGAAACGCGTTGCTGCACAATACCACCTGGGCGAAGCCTGCCCAGTCCGGATCCCCCTGGCCGGAGCCTTCCTGAAAGTAGCGCAGGCTCCGGACCCGCTCCTGCTCATCCGGAAGCCGCGAGAGCACCCTGCGAAAGATCAGGCTCACTCCCTCTTCCACCGTCGAGTCGCCCACATGGGCAGCCAGTCTGGCGGCCCGCTCCGCCACAAACGGGCTGTTGAGCAGATACAACTTCTGCATCGGCGTGGTCGTTACCACCCTCCCGGCAGCGTGCACATTGGCATCCGGGTAATCGAATTGCCGCAGGAAGGAATTCAATTCCTTGCGGCTGATGCGTCCATACACCGTTCGGCGCACGTTCCCGGGAGCGCTCACTTCCACGGAGGGCCCACCCGGGTCAGCCGAGGGCAGTTCAGCGCTCGCTGCCAGCATCGCGTCACGCAGCATCTCCGCACTCAGGCGTCGCCGGTTCATACCCGCCAGCAGGCTGTTCTCCTCCCTGAGGGTAGCGCCCTGCCGGTAGGTGGCAGAGAGGACCAGGTCACGCACCAGTGCCTTGATCGACCAACCTTGCGCGCGAAATCGTTCCGCCAGGTAGTCGAGCAACTCGGGATGGCTCGGCCGCTCACCAGTCGTTCCAAAATTGCTCGCTGACCTCACCAGCGGCGTGCCAAAGATCTCGCCCCACAGCCGATTGACCATCACACGGGCGGTCAGTGGATTACGGGGGTCAACGATGGCCTCTGCCAGCTCCTTCCTGCCACTCCCCTCGGTGAAGGAAGCCCGTTGGCCGTTGTCGGAAAGAACCCTGAGAAACCCCCTGGGAACCACGGGTCCCTTGTCCTCGACATTGCCTCGCACGAACACATGCAGGTCGCGCACTTTCGCGTCCCTGACAACGTGCAGAGTGCGCTCTGCCACCTTGCGCTTCTCCATGTCGGTGCTGGCAAAGACACCCGCCAGAGCATGGTAATCCTCGGTCGTGATGGGATCGAAGAAGTGATCGTGACAGCGGGCACAGGCCACGGTCAGTCCAAGAAAGCCCCGCGTCACCGTGTCAACCCGGTCCTCCCATTCCTCGGCCAGGACATCGAGGCGTCCACGGTTGTAATACTGGGGTCCAAGGCCCAGAAAGCCCAGAGCCGCAAGGTCCTTGTCTCCATGGTGATCGGCCGCCAGCTGCAACCTGACGAACTGGTCATAGGGCAGGTCACGGTTGAAGGCATCAATCACCCACCGGCGATAGTGGTGCGCATGGGGATAGAAGAACTTCGCATTATTTCCCACCTGGTGGGCCTGGTCCTCTGCGAAACGGGCTACCGGCAGCCACATGCTGGCAAGGCGCTCACCGAACTCCGGGCGGGCCAGAAGCAAATCGACAAGCTGCTCGTAGGCCCGTGAATCGTTATTCTCTACAAACGCCTCGAGCTCCTCTGCAGCCGGGGGAAGACCGGTCAGGTCGAAACTGAGGCGGCGGATCAGGGTAGCGCGGTCGGCCTCGGGCTCCGGCCGCAACCCAGCCCCTTCCAGTCGCTTCAGCACAAAGCGATCAAGATCGCTGCGCGGCCAGGACTGGAGAACCACTGCCGGGAGCGGGCTCTTGCGGGGAGACTGGAACGACCAGAACTGACGGGCCTCCTGCCAGTCGACCTCCTGCTCGGCCCAGACCCCGAAGGGCCCCGCTGAAAGCAGCAAGGAA
Source organism: uncultured Roseibacillus sp. (assembly GCA_963935445.1). Taxonomy (GTDB): domain Bacteria; phylum Verrucomicrobiota; class Verrucomicrobiia; order Verrucomicrobiales; family Akkermansiaceae; genus Roseibacillus_B. The sequence goes on along the minus strand of CAWWCX010000096.1, from coordinate 8,603 downwards.
GATGCAGTTACCGCGACCCGGATGCGCACGCCCCCATTACGCGCCAGGATCCACCGATCTCACAGCAAAAAGATCCCCACCGCCCTATCGACGCTTTGGAACGCCCAGGTCCCAGCAGCGGACTTCCTTATCATTTCGGCAGTAGACCCGGCCATTGGCGAGGGCGGGATGGGACCAGACCAGAAGGCGCCCCGCCACCCTGTGGGTGGGATCAATAATCCGGGTGCGTGCAAGCTCCTCGTAGCCCTCGGGCGAAAGTCTCGCACTGATCATTTCCCCATGATCGTTAAAAATCAGGGTAAGGCCGGTTGGCTCGTGGTGAATCGTAAAGGCATGCGGCCATGGTCCTCGCCCCGAGCCATCTGCCTTCAGGAGGGGTTGTGGGGTAGCCCAGACTCTTTCCCCGCTCTCCATCTTTACACAGCGGAAAAGGCCTCGCTGCCCTCCCGAGTAAATGTAGCCACCGCTTGTCCAGGCGGTGTTCATCACCCCGGCCACTCCCTTGCGCAGGTTGCGCCCCCACACCAGCCGGGCTGACCTGCCATCAGGAGCAACCCGCACCGCTCCCGACTTGTTATTGAAGCCCATCACGAACACCAGATCCTTCCACACCCTCGGAGCACCGATGGCCATCCCATACTCCGGCTTGAAGGGAACGCTCCAGTGGAGCGCACCCGTGTCCGGATCGAGCCCGTTCACATTCTCAGCATCCCACACCAGAAGCTGGCGGTGACCGTTGATGGTCTCGATCACGGGCGTGCCATAACCTGCTTCCCGCGCATTGAGCGCCTTCCACTTTTCCTCTCCCGTTTTCCGGTCAAAGGCCACCACCGTGCTGCCCTGTCCACCCACTACGCAAATCAGGAGGTCCTTGTGCACCAGGGGATGCCCCGCGGTCCCCCAGTGCGGCGTTTCGAATTCGTAGTCCGCAAGGAGATTCCTTGCCCAGACCAGCCTGCCTCGATCAGCAGTGTAGGCGTGCAGGTGCCCCTCTGCCCCGAGGGTGTAGACCATTCCCCTGTATACCAGCGGAGTCGTTCTGGGACCAATCGCGTAGGGAAACACGGAGGAATAATTCGCCTCGTAGCTGTGCTCCCACAAAAGCTCACCATCACTCTCCTTCAGGCAGAGGACGCGCTCCCTGCCGGGAATGCGGGCGCGCACAAAGTTGATATTGGTCCCCGGTTCCAGCTTCTGCGGAACATAGGGCCTGGCCTGCCGGTCCATGAGAAAAACCCGTCCCTCCGAAACCGCGGGACCAGCATAGCCACTCCCCAGCGGGGAGGACCAGAGGAGGCGGGGGGCCCGCTTCGAGAAATCGAGTTCCACTCCCGCCTCACGCCATACCGCATCCCTGTCCGCTCCCAGGTATTGAGGCCAGTCATCGCCCGCCAGGGGCAGGCTACTCAGGAGAACCAGGGCAAAGAACAGGCGTTTCACGGCCTTCTCGTCCCCAAAATGCACTCCCAAGTCAAGGGCCACCCAGCCAGTTGCGAGTCGGCCCCGCCAGAAGGTCACCGGGGTTGATCCCGGCCGGACCATCCTGCGCCCTTCTCTTGCTGACCCGGAGGACACCGGGGGCACACCCGGGTCTCCAACGGCTTATGGCCCCTCGACCCCCGCATTGATCACCCTGGTCTTGGCCCACTCGTCCCCGAGGCGAAGAACCGGTTCCGGAGTGTCCTGCCGAGTGAGGAGAACGATCAGCTCTACCACCGGAAAGAGAGGAATCAGAAGGACTGCATTGCGAAGCGCACCCGCTTGCCAGTTGCCCGCGAGGCTCTCTCCCTCCGAGGTGACGGCCTGGATTTTCATCGCCCGCTTTCCCACACTCTGGCCCTGCAGAAACGGAAGCGAATCCCTCGTCAAAATGTAGGCCGCGAAGGTCAGCAGGGAGAGCCTGCTATCGAGACTGATGAGAGGGAGGACGTTGAGCATCTGCACGCCCAGCGCAAGACCAACTCCGATCATCCAGTCTATCAGGGTCGCTACAATCCGGCTGCCCAGACTGGCATCCGCACCGGGGGCCTGAATCGCTTCGGAAGAGGACGCAACACCCGGTTCGGGCGCGGCCTCTTCCTCATCTCCCTCCGGTGTCCTCTTGATCCTGACCTTGAGAGGCACGAAAGGCTTTTCCTCCGAGGACGGCGCGGAGGAATCTGTCCCCCGAAGCGACCCGCTCCCAGCCGCATCAGGTGCTGAAAGAGCTCCCGGGGAGTCTTCTGAGTCGGATGGAACGTGCGGACCCTTTCCCATGACACCAACATAGTCGGACATCTGCGGCCAGAGGTCGAGGGCAATCCGGTTTGTCCGCCCCGGAATCTCCACAATTGCGGGTCCGTTGAATTTTCCTGAAAACGAATCTTCTAACAGGGCGCGATCCGGAGTAAGTCCGGCGCCCCCTTACATTCTGCACCATGCAGCCTTCCAGAACCCTCATCTCCTTTTCCCTCGCCTGCTCACTCCTCCTCGCGGCGGTGCCGTCTCTCCGTGCGGACTCCGGGAAGAATACCTCCTCCAGCAACTCCGGCACAAAGGGAACGCCCCCTCCAGTCAAGAAAGGACATGGCGGAACACCCAGCCCGACCGGCCAAAAGGCCGCCGGAAAAACGCCCACCAACGAGGAACAGGCACCGCAGGCAAAGCCCCCTGGGAAGAAGAGAAAAAAGGGCAGGAAAAAGTCTCCTCCCAGGCAGCCGGTCGCTCCTGCCGACTATGCCCGCTGGGAACAACTCAACATGGGAAACCGCAGGATCTCCCGCGATGGCGGCTGGCTTGTCTTCGACATCAGGAGGGTGGATGAACAGAACACCCTTCATCTCCATCGAATTGCGGATGGAAAGACCACGGAGGATGCCAGGTTCCCTCAGGGCGAACGTCCGGTCTTTTCCAACGACAGCCGATGGCTTGCGGTCACAATTGGAAAGACCCCCGAGGAGAAAAGAAAGGCCAAGGCGACCAAGGCCCCATCCACGCCTCCGAATGTCCGTTTGCGTTGCCTCGCCGATGGCACGACCACCGAATTCAAAAGCGTGGGGACGGTCGTCTTCAGCCACGACAGCCGCTTCGCGGCCATCGAGGTGATCGGCAAGGCCCCTCCGCCCCGTCCGGGGTCTCCACCCGCCAAGCCGTCCAAGGCACTCCTTGTCCGAGATCTCAAAACAGGCGAGGACACCACCTTCGGCAATGTGACCCGCTTCGCGTGGAGCGGGAAGGGCGCCCTTCTCGCTCTCGTGATCGATTCGCCGAGCATCAGTAATTCCCTGCAGCTTTTCGATCCCGGGAAGGACCTGCTCAAGACGCTCGACAGCCACGATCAGGACTATGTCTCCCTGGTCTGGCGCAAGGACTCCTTCGATCTCGCCGCAGCAAGGCAGATGAAGTTCGGGGACAAGGAAGATATTTCCCACGCCCTCCTCACCTTCCGTGATCTTGACAATCCGCTTCCGTCCAAGGGACAGACAACCTACGACCAGAGCAAAGACCACTCTTTCCCACAGGATCATTATCTCACCTCCAGCCTGAGCTGGTCGCCGGAGGGCCACGCCCTCTACTGCACCCTCAAGAAGTGGGAGAACAAGCCCAAGGAATTTCCCGCTCTTCCCAAGGCGACTCCCGGGAAGGGAGCCAAGAAGGCCGACAAAAAGCCAGAGAACACGATTACTGAACCCAGCAAGGCCAAGAGCGCTGACCCCGAGCCTGCACCCGCGGAGAAACCCGGGAAAAGTGGGGCGGGAGACGAAGAGGGCAAGGATGCTCCGAGCGGCAAAACCCTCCGCGCAACCCTGAAAACTCCCTCCAATGTGGAAGTCTGGCACTCGCGGGACACGACCATCATGCCGCGCCAGAAAAAGGAGGCTTCCGGACGGAAAAATCCCAGTCGCCGGGCCATCTGGTGGATCGAGGGCGGGAAATTCCTGCAGCTCGAAAGCGAACTCACCGAGCGGGTCATGATTTCCAAAAACGGCCGCCGGGCGATCGGGCTCGACCATTCCCCCCACGAACGCTCCGCCATGTTCGGGCCCCGGCTCTACGATGCCTACGCGATCAATACCGTGAATGGAAAACGCGCCCGCATCCTCGAGGGTGTCAAATTCACCCTCTCGACGAGCCCGAACGGACGCTTCCTGCTCTTCCTGCGCGAGGGCCACGTCTGGAGTCATGATCTCAAATCCGGCAAACAGCGGAACCTCTCCGGGAAATTGGACACCCGGTTCACGAACGGGCAGGACGACACCCTCGCGATCGAAAAGCGCCCCTTCGGAACCGGCGTGTGGTTCACCGAGGGATCCGGAGTTCTGCTCTACGACCGCTACGACATCTGGCTGCTCGACCCCGAGGGGCGTCCGGCCCGCAGACTCACCAACGGCCGAAAGCACAAGATCCGGCATCGCATCTCCCAGGCAAGCTTCGACCCGGACAACGACGGCCTGCTTGATCCCCGGGATCCCCTCTATGTAGCCCTCTTCGGTGAGCGCACCAAGAAGTCCGGATACGCACGGCTCCGACTCGGGACAGGGAAACAGCCCGGCCATAAACTGGAACAGCTTCTCTACACGGACGCAATGGTTCTTTACCTCGAGCGGGCCCGGGACGCCGAAGTCTTCACCTTTACCCGGGAGCGTGCCGACCAGCCCCGGAACCTCTTCCTGAGCGGACCCGCCCTCGAGTCTCCCCAAAGGATCACCAACAGCTGTGAGTTCCAGAAGAACTACCTCTGGGGCCACTCCCAGCTGGTCAACTTCAAGAACAGGCAGGGTGTTCCCCTGCAGGGAATGCTCACCTACCCGGCTGGATACAAAAAGGGGAAGAAGTACCCCATGATCGTCTATATCTACGAGAAGCGTTCGCAGGATCTGCACCGCTACTACGGCCCAAGCGAGAAGCATCCCTACAATCCCTGCGTATTCTCAGCCGAAGGTTACTTCGTCTTCCAGCCGGACATCGTCTACCGCCCGCAGATGCCCGGCCTCTCCGCGGTCGAGTGTGTTGTCCCGGCAGTGGAAAAAGTCCTCGAGAGTGGCATGGTGGACGCCAGTCGTATCGGCCTGATGGGACACTCGTGGGGGGCCTACCAGACTTCTTTCATCGTGACTCAAACCGATCTCTTCTCCGCCGCCGTGGCCGGGGCACCCCTGACCGACCTGATGAGCATGTCGGTGAGCGTCTACTGGAATACAGGGGGGACGAATGCCCGTATCTTCGCTCAATCCCAGGGCCGCATGAACAAACCGTTCTGGCGGGATGCCGAGAACTACGCACGCAACTCACCGATCCATGGCCTTGATTCCCTGAACACTCCCCTCCTCATCGCATTTGGCGACAAGGATGGAGCCGTCGACTGGGACCAGGGCATCGAAATGTACAATGCGGCACGCTGGGCCGGCAAGGAGGACGTCGTACTCCTCGTCTATCCGGGTGAGAACCACGGACTTCGAAAGGAGGAAAACATGGTGGACTACCACTACCGCGTGAAGCAGTGGATGGCCCACTTCCTCAAGGAAGAGAGCGGAGAGAAGTGGATCACCGAGGGCAAGTCCTTCCTCGATCGTGAGAAGGAGAAGAAGACGCTTCAGGAAAAGAAGTAACCCCGGCCTCCATTTCACAGGGCGCCGGACGCAGCGGCCTGCCTCAAGGCCCTCCGTTTACCCCTTCCTGCGCTCCTGCCCTGTTCGCCCGCATCCAGGATCCAGACACGCTGCACGCTTGGAGCACGCCCACCGCTTGAAGGGGCTGGATCCCGGTGGCCCGCCTCGCGTTCTTACCCGAACAACTCCGGCCCACCTTCATCGAGCCGCTCCTCTCGCAGGTAGCCTTCATCCTCTTCCTGCCCTGACCCATCCGCGCCCTCCACCGCGAGCAGGTCACAGCGTTCGTTTTCAGCATGACCAGCGTGTCCCTTGACCCACTGCCAGCTCACCTCGTGCGGTTGACGGGCAATATCCAGGCGCTTCCAGAGGTCCTCGTTACGGAGCCGCTGGCCTTTCCCTCGCCGCCAGCCGAGAGCCTTCCACCTGCGAAGCCAACCACGTGTCAGCGCATGCACCAGATACTTCGAATCCGAGAAGAGCTCCACCCGGCAGGGCCTCTTCAGAGACTCCAGCCCCACAATCGCGGCAAAGAGCTCCATCCGGTTGTTCGTGGTGCGGAAGAACCCACCATTCAATTCCCTGCAGTGCGATCCCGACCTCAGGATCACCCCGTAGCCTCCCGGCCCCGGATTGCCGCGACAGGCCCCATCGGTAAAGATCTCCACCTCCTTCAAGGGTCTGGATGTTCACTCATTCCCCGGAGTAGTCGAGGAATTTGAAGCCCGGGTCGACAAGCGCCGGAGCAGGCTCCAAAGTGTCTCACATGGCTCTCGAAGAGATCGCCCTTCAGCTGGACGAGCGCGAACTTCCTCCCCGGGTTGCAACCCTCGTCGAGGATGCCGATAAACGGCTCGACCATCTCTTCGACACGAACCGCAATCGGCGGGTCCCCCGCTTCCTCCCCAGCGATCCCATCCTGCTCTTCCGCGTCCTGCGCTTCCTGACGGACGAGGACATTCCTCCCGGCAGGACATTCTGCGAGTGGGGAAGCGGATTCGGAGTCGGGGCCTGTCTGGCGGCCCTTCTTGGTTACAGATCCTACGGACTCGAAATTGAGAATGATCTCGTGGAGCTCGCCCGGAAGCTGGCCGATGACCATGGGATCCCGGTCGAGAATCTGTGCGCCAGCTACTTCCCGGAGGGATACGGATCCTATCCCGCGCAGGGCGGTGCCGAACTGATGATTCCCGAATCGGACTCGCGCTGGAACGAGGCCGCCTCACCCGTCCCCGCATACGAGGGAATGGACTGCGAAACGGATGAAATCGACCTCTTCTTCGTTTATCCTTGGCCCGGAGAGCAGGAGCTCATGCACGACCTCTTCGAGGCCGTCGCTGCCGATGGCGCAATCCTCGTCGCTTACTATGGTAATCAGGATATCGCCGCCTATCGCAAGGTCCTGGGGGACGACTGGGACTAGCCGGTCTCGATGAAGCTCTCCTAGCGAAAGGGATCGGGAGCCGGATTCAATTCCGGGTCAAGCGGGTCACGCTTTGTCTCCTTTTCGCGCAGCACCAGGCCGACCGCCCCGTCGAGAACCGCATGATGGGCCCCGGCCTTGAGATGCATTCCTCCTTCCATGAGGTAGAAGCCGGACGCAGGCCGGGGGAGGTTCTCATAAACACCGGTGAGCACCCCGCCCCGTATTCGGGACAGCTTGACGAACTCCCGGGCAGGTGGCCCGGCCCGCTGCGCGGGATCGTGAATGATGAGGCAATCCGGATCAGGGTGCCCCTTCTCATCGATGCCATAGCCAACCGCGGTAACCCAGTGGCCTCCAATCCGTCGCGGCGGCCCCTTGTCAGGAGTCTCGCAATACCATCCCACATTCAGCCAGACCGCGCTGCGCTCGGCACTCAGGATTCTCTTGATCCAGCTGAGCCTCGGTTGGAAGAGGCCGGTTGCATAGCGGTGGTCATGAGGCCGCCATCCCTGAAACTTGAGGTAATAGTTCTTCTCCCCCCGCTCGCGCAGGTAGGTATCCACTCCCCGGGTCAACTGCTTGACCGTGCACCCCCTGGAAACCTCTATGTTCATAAAGGGTTGCGAGGCCAGCTTGCGAACCAGGTCGTATTGCGTGAACTCCTCCCGCCATTCATATTCCCGGCCAAAGAAAGCCCACAGGGAATTGGAGACCGCCACCGGCCCACAGTAGGTCGCTCCCCTGCCGGGGAAATTGCCCTTGGGGTCCGTCTGGGTGAGATCGGGGATCGCGTTGCCGGCGGGTTGGACCACCGGGGGAAAGCCCGGCTCCGCGCGCAGAGAGAAGACCGTCGCCGCGAGAATACAGAAAAGGGGCAGAAGGCATCGACCGGATTCGCGCATCTCGCTCCCGAACTCAATCACAGGAAGCGGTCCCCCGCCAGCATGGGATCAATCCCGGGCCACCCGAACGCGGTAGTATCCTCCCGCGTCCCGATCCAGGGCTTCCCGGTCCAGAAGGTAGAGCCGTTGCCCATTTCCCGGGATACGAAACAATTCCGTCCAGTCCGGGGAATCCAGGGCGTTGCTCTGCAACAGGGTGTAGTCTGTCCCAAACTGGCTCTCAATTGCCATCACGGCATGCCCGAGCTCGAGCGAGAAAGACGGGGCGGAGACCCGGTAGGGTTCCACCACTCCCCTTCCCGCCAGTCCCAAAGTTACCGGGGGAAGACCGGCACCAGTAGAAACCAACAGGGCGGCTCCTGCACATCCAGCCCGGACAGGATCGAACCGGATCATCAGTCTGCGACTCTCATCCGGTCCAAGAATGGGCTCCCCGGTATCAGCCGCGATTTCGAACTCCGCGGCCGCGGGCCCCCCAACCACCAGAGAGTCGATTGCAACGGGAACAACGCCATGGTTGGTCAACTCAAGCGGGACCCCGACGCTCTTCCCCTCCACCTGAACCGCCCCGAAATCAGCAAGGCGCGGAGGAGAAAACCCTAGCGCTGGCTCTGGCCTGTCAAGCAGGGCGGCTGCATCGATCACCAGCAGGTTGCCCACATCCTCTCGCACCGCACCGGAGCCATT
>CAWWCX010000095.1:0-11871 GCA_963935445.1 uncultured Roseibacillus sp. | reverse complement strand
GATCTAGTACGGTCTCGTGGGCTCGGAGATGTGTATAAGAGACAGCTCTCCAAAGGCTCTCGCCCCGGCCCGAAAGAGACACCAAACCCCGGCGCTCCGACAGTGGGCCCAACCAGTTTCGGCAGGCCCGTCCTTGCCTTTCTCGCCAGTCTGGCATAGGGGGCTCGCAGAAAGAACGCAAATGAGCAGCCACCGTGTCCTTGTCGCGGACCCCATCAGCGAGCATGGGGTCGCCCTTCTCAACGAGCACCCCGACATTACCGCCGACTTCATTCCCGATCTCGGTTCCCAGCCGGCCAAACTGCTCGAGATCATCGACGACTACGACGCCCTCATCGTCCGCTCCCAGACCAAGCCCAACGCAGAGGTCATTGCAAAGGGAAGCAGGCTGCGCGCCATCGGCCGTGCAGGGGTCGGAGTGGACAACATCGACCGCGAAGCCGCCAGCGCTCACGGGGTCATCGTGATGAACACGCCGACCGGCAACACGATCTCCACCGCGGAGCACGCTTTCACACTGATGCTGGCCACCGCCCGTAACATCGCTCCGGCCCATGCCGAGGTTCTCACGGGCAACTTCAAGGCCGCCCGCAAGGCCTACGCCGGCATAGAACTCAATGGCAAACGCCTTGCCGTGATCGGAATGGGGCGTATCGGAAGCGAGTTCGCCAGGCGCGCCCAGGCCTTCAACATGAAGGTTGTCGCCTTCGATCCGTTCCTCACCCAGTCCCGCGCTGACGAACTGAAGGTGGAACTGGCAGATTCACCCGATGCGGCCCTCGAGGGGACGGACGTTGTCACCCTGCACGTTCCTCTGACCGAGGACACCCGCCACATTATCAATGCCGAGCGCCTCGCCCTGATGAACAAGGGGGCCCTTGTAGTGAATTGCGCACGGGGGGGCCTCATTGATGAGGCCGCTCTCCAGGCCGCGATCGAGGGAGGACACATCGCCGGCTGTGCGCTCGACGTCTATGAGAACGAGCCGCCGGATGCCAGTCACCCCCTTTTCGCTCTCTCCCGGCACACCGTCTTCACTCCGCACCTGGGCGCCTCCACCGCGGAAGCCCAGGAAAACGTGGGGATTCAGGTCGCCGAGCAGATTCGTGACTTTCTCACCACCGGCGAGATCAGGAACGCGATCAACATGCCCTCCCTGGATGCGGCCGCGCTCGCCGAGCTCGGACCCTACCTGGATCTCGCCACCGCCCTCGGCAAGGTCCTCGCCAAGCTGGGACCGGCCAGCCCCGACTCGCTGCGCGTCTCCTACCATGGCCCGCTCGCCGCGAAGGATACCGGTCTGGTCTCCCGTCACGCTCTCACCGCTCTGCTGGCTGCCCACTGCAACGAGGGCCAGGTCAACATCGTGAACTCCCCCGCAGTGGCCAAGACCATGGGCCTCGACCTCACGGAGTCCACCATCAGTGCGGCTACCGAGTTTTCTGAACTCCTCGTCGCGGAGCTCACCAAGGGCGACACCAAGTTCCGGCTGGCCGGAACCATTATCGGGAAAACACCACGTATCGTGGAAATCGACCGCCTGTTCGTGGATACCGCGATCGAGGGCCATTTCCTGATTGTCTCCAATGACGACCGCCCTGGAATCGTGGGCGCCCTCGGCATGGCCCTTGCGGAAGCCGGGGTCAACATCGCCAACATGTCCCTCGCACGGGACAAGACCGAAGGCAACGCCCTGACCATCATTGAGATCGACGAGCCACTCGCCGCCGGGGTGATGGAGACCGTCCGGTCCGTGGCCGGCATTCTCTCCGCAACCGGCGTGACCCTCTAACGGCGGTTGAACCTCGCCATTTCACGTTCGGCCTCGCGCATCTCCACGCGCTTCTTGAGATCCTCACGCTGATCCGAGTAGCTCTTTCCCTTCCCCACGCCGAATTCCACTTTCACATGCCGTCCCTTGAAATAGAGACGGAGACAAGGAAGTGTGTATCCTTTTTCGTCCGCGGCCTGAGCGAGCTTGAGAATCTCATTCTTGTGGAGGAGGAGCTTCCGCGGGCGCTTGGGAGCGTGCTGGAAATACTCTCCTGCCGTCTGCCACGGCTGGATGTCACAGCCGTAGAGAAAGGCTTCCTGCCTCTCGATACGGACGAAGGCGTCCGAAATATTCACCTTCCCCTCCCGGATGGACTTCACCTCGGTCCCGCGCAACTGAATCCCGGCCTCATAGTTCTCCGAGATATGATAGTCGCGACGAGCCTTCTTGTTGGTGGCGACGTCACGATTCTTGGCCATGGCCGTTGCCCGGGCGAGCCTCGAGGCAGTCTCAACCAGTCGGTTATTCCGCCTGCTTGACCTTGCCCTCGATGATTTCCGTGAGCGCAATGTCCGCCGCACCCATGCTGGGCACAGTATCAATCAGGGGGGCGCGGCCGGTATTCAGCTGCTGGACCCGCTTGGAGACCATGTTGATCAGAATCTGGGGATCGGGGACGATTTCTGCTGCCTGCTCGACGAGATCGCTTTTCATGGGAGTGCGAGAAGACCCGGGCATCGGAGAAGGCTGCTCAAAGGGGATAACGTTATCAGCCTCCATCCGTGCGGTCTGGTTCGTAAAAGAATGAGAAGAGAGGCTACCCTCGGCCTCGGAGCTGAGCACGAACCATGATTCAAGGCTTCATTCAAGAAATTTTGCGCGGCCCCCTGTAATTAGCAGGAACAGGAAAGGATTCCCGGCGACACAATGTGCTTCCTGGAGCCACCGCATCCCTACCTCAGCTTCTTCGCCGGGAAAAATATCATGAGCTCCAAACTAACGGTGCCTTTGAAAGGCTCTCCTTGCACCCTCCCAATGCAGAAAACCCGGGTTTGGGCATGATTCTCCCAGTTGGACCAAGTTCGCCGGTCAGCAATCGGGCTTCGACTGGTGCGAGGCCCTCCCACGTCTATCCAGATCAAACCCCTGGGTAAACACCGTCGCAAAGCAAAATGCAGCAACCTGCCAGAACCAGACACTGGTCCAGAGAAAGCCTATTCCCAGAGCAAACAGCCCCACAGAGGAAGAGAGCATCACGGGGACTACAATGCTCCATGCCTTCCAATATGCGGCACCGCCCTGGCGGACCCTCGAAAGAGCCCGGAAGGGGTCGAAGATTTCGCGCCAGTCATAAGCCCGGCAGTAATGAGACATATATCCGGGGATCGCACTCACCGCTACCAGGAAGAGACCCACACCAGTAATGGTCAGCGCACGGGCTTCCAGGTGGAGGCCCAGTCCTGTCAGAGTGACCCCGGGCCACCCGTACCACACCATTCCCGTGAAGGTCACTACCCCATGGCGCAACAGCTCCCGGGGTTCGCCCCAAGCGGGCCACGGGGTAATCCCTCGCTGCATCCGGTGAACCACCCGGACTCGGTGTCCCATGTTTAAGAGCCACCCGATACCCGGAACGAGGAGCCATAAGGCTCCAAAAAGAATGTCACGGCGGGAAGCCCGTGACTGCAGCGGAAACAGCATGGCGTTTCGGAATGAAAGAGGATGGCGCAGGTCTATGCGGAGAGGGCCTTCTTCACCGCCCCCCTGACGCAGAGGCCCTTCCTCCCTGACCTGCTTTTTCACCGGCTGCGAAGTGGCTCCACGGTCACAGAAGATTGATTCCTGCCCGCTTCAGGATCGCCACCAGCCCGAGAAAGAGAATCACGGTCAGGGCGCAATTGGCGACCATCGCGATGCCGAATCCCCAGCCGTTTCGCAGCATCCACGGCAGGACCAGGAACATGGGCAGGGTAGGCAGGACAAACCAGAACGTTCCCTCGGCGTGATTGGCGATGCGCTCGGATTGCTGACCCTCCGCCCGCATCCAGATCATGGCGAGGAGAGAAGTGAAAGGCAGGGCAATCAACAGAGATGAGAGCCGGTCGTGGAACAGCTGGACCTTGGTTACGAAGAGGATTATCAGGGCGGTCAGGACCAGCTTCACGACATCCTGCATGGAAAGACTGAAAACCTGATCCCAGGGAACTTTATTCATGTGCGGCTTACGATTGCTGAGAGGGCACCCTGCACGTTATACTTCGCCATGCAAGACCTCCGCATGCTCCTGGCAGCTTCCCTGCTCCTGACAGCCTGCTCCCCCGGTCCCCGGGCCGGGGACAAGGTTCTCCGGAAAATCGCACGGACCCCTCCGGTGGCCGACAAGATCGATCAGGCCGTGGCGCAGGCCTACGCTCCCGATGGTGTTAGCCTCGATGGGGCCCAGCGCCGCAGGATCGGAATGAAGATCTGGCAGAATGAATCGGCAGGCAAGGTGAGCGGGCTCACGCACTGGAACGAGGGCGAGGAGTTTCCCTCGCTCGGGATCGGGCACTTCATCTGGTATCCGAGGGGCTTTAACGGCCGCTGGACCGAAACCTGGCCCGAGTTCGTCAGGTTCGCGCGGGACAGGGGCATCCGGGGCATTCCCGCCACGGCCCTCCTTGCCGACTGCCCCTGGAACAACCGGGCCGCCTTCCAACGCGACTTCAACGGGAGCGCGCTCACCGGCCTCCGTCGCTGGCTCGCGGCCAACATCGACGTCCAGACCGAATTCATCATGGCCAAGTCGCGAGCCGCCCTGCCCCGGATCATGGCAGCCGCCCCAGCAGGCCAGCGGGCGCGCATCAAGGCCAACTACGGGAAGGTTGCCGCCACACCCAATGGCACCTACGCCCTGATCGATTACGTCAATTTCAAGGGCGACGGTACTAATCCCCGCGAACGCTACAACGGACAGGGCTGGGGCCTGATGTGGGTTCTGATGGAGATGGGGGATGTCCCTGCCGGGCAGGCTGCGGCAAGGGAGTTCGCCGCTGCCGCGAAGCGCCGCCTCGACCTCCGGGTCCTGAATTCGCCCCCCGCGCGTGGGGAAAAGCGCTGGACTCCCGGCTGGCACAACCGGTGCAACACCTACGCGACGGCCCTCTAGGCCCGCCCCGACTTTCACCAGCCACGGATCCGGGATCAACCGGGCCCCCATGACCTTCACACTTTCGTACCTTCCATTGCCTTTGACTTCTCTGCGCCTCTCCCCAATTCTCCCCGCCCTCCGCAACAAACGATTTTCCGATGGCCAGCGAAACAACTCTCATCCTCTTCAAGCCAGACTGCGTCCAGAAGGGACTCACCGGCATCGTTCTCGACCGCTATCTCAAGGCGGGCTTCCGCATCCGCGGGCTCAAGATGCTCGAGGCTACGGACGAACTGCTCAATGAGCACTACGCCCACATTGCCAGCCTCCCGTTCTTCCCCGACGTGCAGTCCTTCATGAAGGAAGCACCAATCGTTGCGCTTGCCCTCGAGGGCGAGGACGTGATCAGCCGCGTGCGTGATATTCTCGGACCCACCGATTCCAACGAAGCGGCCCCCGGGACGATCCGGGGTGACTTCGGGGCCAAGGACGGGGATTCCAAGATGCGCAACATTTGCCACGCCTCGGACAGTCCCGACGCCGCCGAGGCCGAGCTCAGGCGTTTCTTTGGCGAGGGTGAAGTCTTCGCCTAGGGTTCCCATCTGCCTGCCCGGTCCGTGACAGGCCCGGCCACTTGAGTCCGGCATTACAGTGGCGGTCTTTTCCTCAAGGCCACCAGAAAGGGCCCGGTCTCAGATTCCCCGCGCCCCGAAATGGTGAGCGATGCCCCACCGGAGCTGCATGCCTCCGCGAATCGCACCACCTCCCCGGCTTCCTCGGCTCCCCCGGCATGGCCCCTGTAACAGACCACGCTCAAGATACCTCCCTCCCGCAGAACATCCCATGCCAGGGCGAGGGCGCGCAGGGTTTCCCCCGGCGTCGTCCTGCACTGGCGATCGCTCCCGGGAAGGTATCCCAGGTTGAACATGACCGCCGCAACCGGAGCGGTCACATGCTTGTCGAGCTCCACGTGACTCTCCTGCAGAAGGACTACCGTATCCCCTCCGATCTTATGTCCGGACAATCGCACGCGGGTCGCCGCAAGGGCCTCCTCCTGGACATCAAAGGCAAGGACACAACCTTCCGACCCAACCAGCCGGGCGAGAAAAAGGGTGTCGTGTCCGTTTCCGGCGGTGGCATCAACCACGGTCTCACCCGGTTCCACCACCGCGCGCACGGCTTCATGGGCCTGCTCGGTCACCCGCATGCGAACCAGACTACACCGCCAGCGCCCGCACGTCCAAATCCTCCTCGATTTCCTTGCCCTCGCTGAGGTGCGAGGCCAGCCGCTCGCTCGCTCCCGGGGCATAGAGGACTCCCTTCGAACCCAGTCCATTGAAGATGGCGAGATCCTCCATCTGCGGGTGCCGCCCAATGACCGGGCGACTCTGCCGCACAATGGGCCGCACTCCCGCCACATGCTCAACCACCTCGCAGGGCAGGCTCGTGAAGGAGCGAACGAGATCCTCGATCTCTTCCCGCCCGGCATCCGTGACACGATCGGTCAGGTCGTCCCAGCGGTAGGTGGATCCAGCCCGGAAGAGCCCTCCCCCGAGTGGAATAAGCCAGCCGCTGCGGCTTACGACCCGTTCTCCGGGAAATCCCGGAATGCGAACCGTCAACAGTTCGCCTTTCGCCCGCCGCTCGGGGAGAAAGGCAAAGGCCCCGGCTCCCAGCCCGGCCGCGCCCGCACACAGCACGGTAACCCCTCCTCCCGGGAGAGCCTCGGCGAGAGTTACTTCCTGCTCCTCAAAGACACCTGCCTCCATGAAGAATCTCCTGGAAGCTTTCAGGAAACGACGGGTGTCCAGCCACCCTCCACCCTTCCAGGTCACTCCCCCGTGGGGTGCGAAATACGGACGATTACCCTTGTCTAGAAACCCTCCCATCCATGGCTCCAGCTCCCCCTTCTTCCGTTCGAGACGCGCACGCTCCTCGTCATCGGCAAAAAGACGCACAATGGGAACTTCGCGGAAAAACTGCTCCCCGAGAACCATCTCCACATTCCGGTAAAAGCTCATCGCCTCGGGCAGGAACTCCTCCAGCCTCCAGCTGGGGTTGAGCTTCCGGCCAGTCACCGGAGTCAGCAGGCCTGCCGAAATCAAGGACGTGCTGCGTCGACTCCCGCAATGGAGCAGACGAAACTGCACCCCCCGGTCCCAGAGACGCCAGGCCAGACAGGTGCCCGCAAGTCCCTGGCCAACGATAGTCACTTCGGTCGCCATGAAGGTCTCCTCTCTAAAACTCGCCATCCGGCCCGTTGCCACTTCTCCCCTTCGGCCAGTCTCTATTCCGGTTCACAACGGCCAGATCAGCGGGATCAGCAGGCAGGCCAGAATGCCCACCGCGATATTGAGCGGCATTCCGAAGACAACGAAGTCCCTGTAGTTGTACCCGCCGGGTCCATAGACCAGAAGGTTGGTCTGGTATCCCATGGGCGTGGCCATCGCGGTCGAAGCCGCAAAGGCCACCGCCATGATGAAGGGCTCCGGGTTGCAGCCCAGCTTGGCGGCCAGCTCAATCCCGAGTGGGGCACAGAGAACCGCCGCCGGCTTGTTCAGTATCAGCAGGCTCAGGGCCGCAGCCATGAAATAGAACACCCAGAGGGTGGCGTGTTTACCCCACTCGCCGATCACCCCATGCAGCTGGTTTGCCGCTATATCCAGGGCCCCCGTCTTGTCCATGGCACTGCCCAAGGCAATCATGCCCGCGATCAGAACGAGGACCGGCCAGTCAATGGCCCGGTAGGCGTCGCGGGCGGTAAGCACCTTCGTCAGCACAAGGAAAGCCGCTCCCCCCAGGGCCAGCACACTGATCGGCGCAAGGCTGGCCGCGGCGAGAAGAACCACCACCAGAATCGTTCCCAGCGCGAGTGGCGCCTTGTGGCTCTCGATGACTTCATCGTGCACTCCCTCCAGCAGGATGAACTCGTTCCTGCTTCGCAGGTTTTCCAGCGCCTCCGTTGTGCCGCGCACGAGAAGGATGTCACCCATCCGCAATTCAAGGTCAGCAATATCCCGCTGGTGATGGCGCCCCCGTCGTTGCAGGGCAAAGACCGAGACATCAAACTGCTTGCGCAGGCCGAGATCCCGGCAACTCTGCCCAATAAAGGGAGACTCCGGTGCCACCATGAGCTCAAAGAGGGTCATTTCCACCCGCTTCACGTCCGAAACATCCTCGTGCAGATCCGCAGCGATACTGATGGAATGCTGGCGATCCAGTTCCAGAATCTTGTTGAGATCTCCTCGGACAAGCAGGATGTCATTCAGCTCGAGCGGCATTTCTCTCTCCAGCCTCTGCACACGGTCCCCCCGGATCAGCTCCGCCACTTTCATGCCGGCCGCCGCAAGCGGGGTTTCAGACAGCTTCTTGCCGATAAGGTCGGAGTCCGTCCCGATCCGCACCTGGGTGATATACTCCTTGGCGTCCTCGGCAGAGAGCGTGGACGCGATGGTGGTGTGATTGGGCAGCATTCTCCAAGAGCACGTCAGCAAATAGACCATCCCGATCACCACGATGGCCAACCCCACCCCGGCAAACTCGAACATACCGATATCAAACCCGACCTCTGCCGCGTAAGAGGCGATCAGGATATTGGAAGACGTCCCGATCAGGGTGCAGCTGCCTCCGAGCATGGAAGCGAAGGAAATCGGCATGAGGAACTTCGAAGGACTGGCCCCGATGCGGGCACATACCGTCAGGACAGCCGGAATGAAGACGACCACCACCGGCGTGTTGTTGATGAAGGCCGACATGAAGCACACCGTGGCCAGCGCAAAGACCATGAAGCGCAGCGGGCTGCCGCGGGAAAACTCCGTCAACTTTCCACCCAGCGCTGCGACCAGGCCGCTCCGCATCAGGGCAGCACTGAGAACAAACATCGCCGCAATGGTGACAAGGGCCTCGTTACTGAATCCAAGCAGGAGCTCCTTGGGCTGCAGAATTCCCAGCAGACCGAGAGCCACCATGATGAGAAGCCCCACGATGTCCGTCCGCACTCTGTCGGTTACGAAAAGGACCACCGTGAGCGCCAGCATCACGTAAACCACAATGATTTCCCAAGTCATCCCTGCAGACAGAGCAATGACCCGGCCCGCGGGGCGGGTCAACTCCGGGAATCAGCAACCGCGGGAAAGAGAAGCCCCTAGAGCGTGAAATTAGGGCTCTGGCTGAGGAAGGTCTTCGGATTCTCGAAGATCACCTTGTGGATCAGCTCGGCGGTATGCTGACGCTTCTTCATTTCAAGGGCGCACTTTATCACGGCAAGGGGGTCGGAGATGCCCCAGTCACATGCCGAATTCATCCAGATGCGCTCCGTCCCGAAGTTCTCCAGGATATCAATGGCGCGGCCCGGAGTGCACTTCGATTCAGGATAGAGGGTCATCCCCACCCAGAAACCGGCATCGAGGGCAATCGCCGCAGTGTGCTCCTCGACATGATCGATGACGACGCGGTCCGGGGAGACTTGCGCATTCTTCAAGGCATCCACAATGAGGCGCGTGCCCTTGAGCTTGTCCTCGAGGTGGGGAGTGTGAACCAGAATGGGCAGGTCCCGCTCCTGGGCCAGCGCGATGTGCTCCTCCAGGATGGTGTGCTCGTTGCGCGTGTTCTTGTTCAGGCCGATCTCTCCGATTCCCAGCACATTCGGCTGATCGAGAAACTCCGGGATCATGGACAGCACTTCCCGTCCGAAGACCACGTCGTCCGCTTCCTTCGGGTTGATGCAGAGCCAGGTAAAATGAGGAATGCCGAACTTGGCGGCCCGGGCTGGCTCGTACTGCGTCAGCTGACGAAAATAGTCCCGGAACCCCTCCACCGAGCCCCGGTCAAATCCGGCCCAGAAGGCCGGTTCGCAAAGCGCCTCGCAACCCGCCTGCGCGATCAACTGGTAGTCGTCGGTAGTCCGACTGACCATGTGGGCGTGTGGCTCAATATATTGCATGAACTTTTCCTCGCTGGCTGCCCGTTACTGTCCAACTTCCTGCGGAGCGCCGTAAGCGAACTGGATCTCCGCATTCTCCGTCGGCTCGGTCGAGTGATCCGAAAGAGACTCCAGGACCGCCTTCGCCCGTGGCTCGCCACCCGGGTTCAGCATGGCCTCCAGAGCCTTGAGGAATCCCGAGTGCCTGAAATCGGTCTCGCCTTCGTGACGGTCGACCCTGTCGAGGAAGGCCGCGATATCGATGAGCTTGTATCGGGCATCCATGAAATAAAGGTCGAGGATGTCGGTCTTGCTGGGCATGGCCTGAATGTAATGATCTCCCCGGTATTCTGAAGAAGGAATTTAGGATAAAATCTGCTGGCCCAAATCTAACCAGCAGGGAATACAGGCCTGCACATGGGCACACGCGACCTCGGACTGCAACCACTCGATCGCATGATGGAGGCATGGGGCCTCACCAATACCGATCTGGTGGAAACTTCACCGGAACAGCTCACTCACAAACAGATGAGACGGGCCCGCTCGGGGCGCCAGCTCACTCTGAAAATGATGATGAAGGTCAATCGAACCTTCAATATCGCCATCTGGTACCGGCTCGATGACGGGCAGAAGGAGCGGTTTGTCGAGTATGGCCACAAGGACCTGTTCAACTACGCGAAGGGGCACGATCCCGGGGCCGGGGACCCGAATGCCGAGCTCGCAAGGGAACTCCTGGGGTAGAACCGGCTGCCATCAATTGAATTGTCTCGGCCGGTTTTACACCGTAGGCTTGCGGGCCAGTCGCGCACCCTCGCACAAACCCCCTCCTCCTCATGACATCCCCCAATTTTCGGCTCGTCGCCCTGATGTTGATTGCATCGGTGTGGGCGGGCGCCTCCGGGGTGAGCGGCAACCCGCTCCCCCCCACCGATATCCAACTCGACACCAACACGCTCCTCCCAGGCTTCCCGGTAGGAACTGAAGTTGGCGTCTTGAACACCACGGACCCCAACCCCGGGGACAATGTCTTCACCTATGAACTGGTGGCCGGCGCAGGGGACTCACACAATGCCCTCTTTTCCATCGCAGGACCCCGGCTGGAAACGGCCTCGGGACTGGGTGCCGCCGGAAGCAACTATTCGATCCGGGTGCGCTCCACCGACCCCACTGCTCTGTCGACGGAAAAAATCTTCGCCATCATGGTCATTACCGGTCAGGCCCCAAGCGGAATCACCCTGAGCGCCCTTGCCATTTCCGCAGACTCGCCCCCGGGCTCACCCGTGGGTCTCCTTTCGAGTTCCGATCCAGATCCGGCAGACCTGCACACCTACGCGCTGGTACCGGGAGAGGGAGATGATGACAATGGGGCTTTTCAAATCTCCGGGAGTGAACTGCGCACCACCGGAAACCTTCCCCGGGGAGGCACGACCTTGCGCGCGCGGGTGCGCTCCACTGATCTCGGAGGCCTGTCGACCGAGCAGTCCTTCATGATCCAGGTTGTCGTTCCCGCCGTGCGCATCAGCGAGTTCATGGCGAGCAATACCTCCGCCCTGCTGGACGAAGACAACGATTCTTCCGACTGGATTGAAATCTTCAACGACCAGAATGAGGAGCTGAACCTGGCCGGCTGGCATCTCACCGACAACGCGGGCGACCTGACCAAGTGGCAGTTCCCATCCCGCGTCATTCCCGGCAATGGCCGGCTGGTGGTATTCGCCTCGGCCAAGAACCGTGCCGGGGCAAACGATCCCGAACTACACACCAATTTCAACCTGTCCTCCTCCGGCGAATTCCTCGCCCTCGTGCGCCCGGACGGTCAGACCATCGTCTCTTCCTACGCCCCCGTCTTCCCTCCCCAGCTCGCGGACATTTCCTACGGGCTGAGCCCGAGCGGCACAATCGAGGGGTTTCTCTCTCCCCCCACGCCCGGGAACCCCAACGAAACGCCCTCCCCGAGCGGCATCAATATCGCGCAGGTCAGCGTGGACCGCGGATTCTATACCTGTCTCTTATACACATCTCCGAGCCCACGAGACCGTACTAGAT
>CAWWCX010000094.1:0-11941 GCA_963935445.1 uncultured Roseibacillus sp. | reverse complement strand
CCCGGCGAATACCTAACCGACCGCTTAACATCCGAGGCCATGCGCCTCATCGAAGGGAGCAGGGCAAGGCCCTTCTTTCTCAATCTTTGGTACTACAGCGTGCACACGCCCATCGAAGGAAAGAGGAAACACGTCGACTATTTCACCCCGCGGGCGGAAGCCGCAAAGCAACATACGCACCCGACCTACGCTGCGATGGTACATTCCCTGGATGAGAACGTCGGCCGAATCCTCGCCAAACTCGACGAACTGAAGATGAAGAGCCACACGCTGGTGATTTTCATGTCCGACAACGGGGGCCTCGTCCACAAGACACCGTGGGGCATCGCGACCAACAACGCACCCATGCGCTCTGGCAAGGGGGCGCTCTACGAAGGAGGGATCCGGATCCCCTTCATCGTTCACTGGCCCGGGGTGACCAAGCCCGGGGTGTGTAGCGAACCGGTAATCAGTCACGACCTCTTCGCCACCATCCTCGAGATCCTGGGCGTGCCCCAACCTCCCAATCCTCAGGAACGGGACGGAGCCAGTCTGGTCTCCTTACTGAGGAACCCGCAAGCACGGCTCGACCGTCCGTACTTGTGTTGGCATTATCCTCACTTCTACCCCACAACCAACCCGGTCAGCGCCATCCGCAGCGGCAACCACAAGCTCCTGCATTTTTATCAGGAGAATCGCGACGAGCTGTACGACCTGAGCACCGACGTGAGCGAGAAAACGAACCTCGCCAAAAGCGACCCCGCCAAGACCGCTGCACTTCGCAAGACCCTCGATGACTGGCTGCATTCCATGAATGCCAAGTTCCCGCGGC
The DNA here is from genome assembly GCA_963935445.1 of uncultured Roseibacillus sp. Taxonomy (GTDB): domain Bacteria; phylum Verrucomicrobiota; class Verrucomicrobiia; order Verrucomicrobiales; family Akkermansiaceae; genus Roseibacillus_B. Next base: position 11,130 of record CAWWCX010000094.1, on the reverse strand, counting down.
GCGTGACGGAGAAGCGCTAACCGAGGCCGGGGAGCCTGGTCGCATCAAAATGCCAAAACGCCACTTTCGCTCCTTCAACCATTCCTGTAGGCCATCGCGCCGTGAAGCTACCCGCCCCTCGTGCCCTCATCGCCATTGTCCTTCTCGGGATTGGAGATGCCCGTGGGCAGATGAGTTTTCTCGACAACGGCGACATCAGGATCGGCGTCAACCTGGGACTGGGCGGGGCGATCACCTATCTGTCGGAGGAGGGCAGCACGGTGAACATGATCAATTCCTACGACCTCGGGCGACAGATCCAGCAATCCTACTTTTCCGGACCGGACCAGTTCCTTCCGCCAGCGCGCCAGCAGCATCCGGCATGGAGCCCCTGGCCGTGGAATCCCATCCAGACGGGCGACGTCTTCGACAACCACGGTCGGATCCTTTCCCACACCAACGATGCCAGCGAGATCTACCTCAGGATGATCCCGATGCAGTGGGCTCTGAACCGCGTGCGGGGAGAAGCACGATTCGAGCAGTGGATTCGCCTCGAAGGCAACGTGGCACATGTTCGAAACCGCCTGACGAATGCCCGCACGGACGCCACCGAGCAGTTCCGAGCTCGCGACCAGGAGCTGCCGGCAGTGTACACGGTGGGGAAGTTCCATCGACTGTTCAGCTACACGGGAACAGCGCCCTTCACCGGTGACGCCCTCACCGAACTCCCGAAAGCCCCTCCTCCCTGGGCCTACTTCCGAGCCACCGAGAACTGGGCGGCACTCGTCGATGACGACCTCCGGGGAGTGGGAATTCGCCATCCTGATGCCGTCCGCTTCATCGGGGGCTACTCCGGCTCGAATCCCGGAACAGGCGGACCTCTCGACTTCGACACCGGATACGTCAGCCCTCTCCACATCGAGCTCATTGACCACGACATTGTCTACGAGTACGAATACCAATTGATCGTCGGACACCTCGATGAGATCCGGCAATGGATCTACGACAACCCGGGGCCGGATCGCAAACCGCACTACCGCTTCGCATCGGACCGGCAGCACTGGTATCCCCACATCCCCAGTGGCACCACGGACGCTGGCGTACCCGACGACTTCCTGCGTGTCCACGTGGACAGCAACGATCCTATTCTGTTCGGTCCCAATTGTGCCTTCCGCGCCGAAGAGGTTCCGCAGCTCTTTATGGCCGCACGACATCACTTGGCCGATCCACCGGCGACCCCCCGCGCCTTCCTGTTCTGGGAAACCGACAATGCCGGGGCTTTTTCCGAAACGCGCATTGGCAACGTAGTCGTCAATCCCGACGATCAGTGGCACATCTACAACTTCAATCTCTCGGCCTCCCCGGCCTGGCAGGGACTCATTTCCTGGCTCCGTCTCGATCCGATCCAGACAGGTCAGGCGGGCGATTACGTCGATATCTCGGCCCTTTCCCACAAGAATGATCCTCCCCAGATCACTCCGATCGGCGACCAATCGATCCCCGAGAACACTTCCGGCGGTCCATTCCCGTTCTCGATCGACGAAGATCTTCTCCCTCTGGACGCCTTGAGTCTCACCGCTTCGTCGTCCAACACCACGCTCGTCCCGAATGCAAACCTCACGCTCGGAGGCTCGGGCAGCGAGCGCTCGCTCAGTGTTACCCCGGCGCCGGACATCCGCGGAACAACCACCATCACGATCACCGTCAGCGATGGAGTGGAGACGACGGAGGAATCGTTCCAACTCACCGTAATCGACCCTGACAGCGATCTCGATGGGGACGGACTGCCTTATTGGTGGGAGGCTCTCCATGGTCTCGATCCCGAGTCGGACGACGGTCCCAACGGCGCTGACGGGGATCTCGAGGACGACGGGATTACGAATCTTCTCGAACGGGCCTTGAATCTTGACCCGAACGTCGCGGACCGCGACGGCTTGCCCGTGGTTTCCATTGCGCGTAACCCGGATGGCCGCAATCACTGCATCCAGATCTCCCACCGCCGCCTCATCGATCCCGCCAATTTGACCTATCAGATCGAGATCTCGCCTCACTTGGATCAATGGGACTCTCATCCGCCGCTGACAGAGCTGGTCGGCCCGCCCGTCCCGCTGGGTGACGGCATCACCGAGATCGTCACTTTCCGAATCAAACCTACGATCTCCGAATCGCCGCAGCGCTATGTTCGCCTGCGCGTTGAGACGGACTGAGCAGCCCCCGATTCCTGGTCCCTTCCCAGCGACTTGTGCCCCCGCTTCTCCGGCAGGTCTTCCTTGCTTAATTTCGCCATGGCCTTTGGCATAAGAGACCACCGGAGTTCCATCAAAGCAGGACGTGATTATCTCACCCCCGGCGCAGTGTTCTGATGATCCAGGTGGGCCGGAGGCGACACGCCCGGGTCCCATAATGAGCTTCCCGATCCGGCGATTCGGGCGTTCAATGGCCTCGCACGAAACAAATGAAAGCAGTTCTTCTCTTCAGCGGTCAGGGCGCTCAGTCAGTGGGCATGGGGCAGGACCTCATCGAGCACGATCCCGGGGCGAGGGAATTGCTCGAGCGGGCCAACGAGGCGCTCGGATTCGACCTCGGCCAGATCATGTTCGAGGGGCCGCTCGAGGAGCTCACCCGCACCTCCCGTTGCCAGCCGGCACTCTACCTGCACGGCCTGCTGATGCTGGACCAGGTCAGGAAACGCATTCCTGGCCTCGAACCGGTGGCGGCAGCTGGTCTCTCGCTTGGCGAGTTTACCGCACATGCCGCAGCGGGGACATTCAGCTTCGAGGACGGCCTGCGTGTCGTGGCGAGACGCGGGGCATTCATGGAGGAGGCCTGTGCCGCCGAGAAGGGCACGATGGCCGCCATGATCGGTGGGGAGGAGGACGCAATCCGGGCCCTTGCGGAGGAATGCGGGGTGCAGGTCGCAAACCTCAATGCCCCAGGCCAGATCGTCCTCTCGGGATCCGAGGCAGGGATTACAAGGGCGGTCGAGGAGGCCGGGGCGAGAGAGATCTGCGCCGCGAAGCCGCTCACGGTGGCGGGAGCCTATCACTCCCGACTCATGCAGAGTGCCCAGGAGAAGCTGTCCGATGAGCTCGCCGGGGTGACGATCGCCCCACCACAGTTTCCGGTCTACAGCAACTTCCTCGCTGCCCCGGTGTCAAATCCGGAAGAGATCCGCTCCTCGCTCGTCAGCCAGGTCACCGGTTCAGTGCGCTGGTCGGAGAGCATGCAGAAGATCGTCGCGGCCGGGAGTGGCAACGAACGACTCCTCGAACTCGGTCCGGGCAAGGTCCTGATGGGCCTCATGCGGCGGATCGACCGCGGGACGAGGGTGCTTCCGCTCGACTCTCTTGAGTCGCTCGACCGGCTGTCGAATTGATCCGAGCACGCCCGGTGCCCTGAAAGAGGTTCCGGCAAATGGAGGCCCCGCTCCCTGACGCGGCGAACGCACCGGATCCGCCCGTTCTAGGCACCGGAGCTGGAATCGCTCTTCGCCTTTACCTTCCACCGGCGGTGCATCCAGATCCACTGTTCCGGGTGGCGGAGGATGATACGCTCGAGGGCGGCATTGAAAGCGCGGGTGTTCTTCCGGATGTCATCACCGGCATCCTCACTCTCCTGGAGGCTGATGGCCTCGTCAAAGCGCAGGACGTGTGTCCCGTCAGGCTCCCGCCAGCTCGAGGCGGGAACGACCGGGGCACCGGTGCTCTGCGCAATGATCGCGAGGCTCTTGATCGAACCTGCAGGGTGCCCGAAGAAATCAACCACGATCGCTTTGCGCCCACCGGAGTGCTGATCGAACGGGCAGATCACGAATTCGTTGCGTCCGAGAATACTGAGCATGTCGTCGAGCGAGTTCTGCTTTGAGAGCACGCCGAAACCCGAGCGGCGCATGCGCTCGCGGATGAACCTGTCTAGGATCGCGGGATTGAGGGGTCGCCGCACGAAGTGGAACTTGCCGAACCAATCCTCGAACTTCCCGATCCCGGCCACGGTGGAGACTTCCCAGTTTCCGAAGTGCCCGGTCAGGATCAACGTCCCCTTCTTCTGGTCGTAGGCACGCTCAAGCGCCTCGAGATTCTCGATCCGCACCAACTTGTTCTGCTTCTTCTTCGAGCGGAACGGCATCTTCAGGAACTCGATGGCGAACTTGCAGAAGTGGCCGTAGTAGGCCTGCGCGATACGCAGCATTTCCTTCTCAGGGACGACGTCCCCGTAGACCCGTCCGAGGTTCTCCAGGACGATCTGCCGGCGCCAGGGGAAGAGGTGGTAGAAAACCTTTCCATACCACGGAACCGGCATCTCCTTCCACTCCGCGAGGGCGACCGCCGAGGCGGTCTTCCCTGTGTGGGTAAGTGACAGGCTGATCGCGGAGATACGGTAACGGTCCATCACGGCCTGCCCGCGGTCGTCGGCCTCGACCCGGGGAGCGCCGTAGCCATCCTTCCGCACCCCGAAGCTGGCAGGCTCCACCGTGCCAAGAGCGGTTTCCTTCGGGAAGAGCTTGCAGCAGGCCTCCTTGGCGGCGAAGCGGGCCGCGAGGCTCGCCGCTCGCCCGGCCCCCTCGCCCGCATCCTCCAGCTCCTGATCCGTGAAAAGGCGACCGATCTCGTCCGGCTCGAGGTCGTCGAGAAGCTTCTCGATCCGGGTGATCTCCACCGAGTCGATTCCGCAGCCAGGAGATGATCGCTCGGTCTGCATGAAGGAGCCCGACTACCCCGTGCAGGAGCCAATGACAAGCACCACGTTCATCCCGCCGAAGCCACGGCAGATGGTCAGGGCCGTCTTGCCGGTGGGAGCCTGGGCCTCCCGGGAGAGAGGGAGGAATCCTGTCGTGGCATCAGCCTCCTGGAGGGTCGGGATCCCGGGAACGACTCCCTCCCGCAGCGCTTCGAGAGACAGGACGAAGTCGAGGAGCCCGGACCCGGCGATGAGGTGGCCAAAGGCCCACTTGAAGCCGGTCACAGGAGGAATCGCCTCGCCGAAAACGCGCTGGATTCCGAGCGCCTCGGAAGCGTCGGACGCGGGAGTGCCGTTACCGTGGGCGCAGATCATGCCGATATCGCCAGGCTGCAGGCCCGCATCGGCGAGGGCCATCCTGATGGCGCGGGCGACCCCGTCGCCATCGGGGCGGATGGAGAGGACACCGGTGCCCTCGCTCACACAACCAGATCCGAGGAACTCGCCGAGTATTGTGGCTCCCCGTGCCTGCGCGGCTTCCTCGGTTTCGAGGACAACCCCGGCCGCCCCGTCGCCGAAGACCGTCCCGCTGCGCTGCGCGTCGAAGGGAAAGAGCCCCTCGCCCGAGAGGAGGCCGGCCTGGCGGTGATAGTGCACAGACTCTGGTTCGAGGGGGGCATCGTGACCGACTGCCGTCATCCGGTCCGCCTCACCGGAGCGGATCGACTCGGCGGACTCCGCCACCGCAAGCGAGCCACTCACGCAGTGGTTCGTAATGCAGGCATTCGTCCCCTTGAACTGGTAGCGGATCCCGACGTGGCAGAGGACGTTGTTGGGGAGGTTCTTCAAGAGCCACATCGGCGTGACCATGTTGCCGAGCTCGCGACCGAAGGACGGCAGGTCGGCGTCAACCTCCGCAATAAGGGGAAGGTAGTCGTAGGTGCTGTCGAAACCACCGCCACCCGATCCCGCGATCACGCCACTCCGGTCGTTGAAGGTCGGGACTGCGTCCTCCCCGAGAGACTCTCGGTGCTGGAGGAGACCGGACTGCTGGACCGCCTGGTCGGCGGCATAGAGTCCGAACATGTCGGTTCTTGAGATCGACTTGTGCAGCTTACGGTCTGGGACGAGAGTGCGGTTGCTCTCCGCGATCTCTCCCCCAAGGGGGGCCTCCCAGCCGGTGGAATCCCACCGTTCGACCGGACCGAGCGCCGAGGCACCTGCCTTGAGGGCCTCCCAGATGGAGCCGGCCGTGGAACCTGCCGAGCAGACCGCCCCGGTGCCCGTGATGACAATCTTTGGTGAGGAAGCCATGATCAATCCACCTCCTCGGGGTTACGAAAGATGAGCGAGCTGTTGGAGCCCCCGAACCCGAGCGAGTTCGAGAGGGCGGCCCGGATGCGAACCCGGCGGGACTCGCCCGTCACGACATTGACATCGCACTCCGGGTCGCGCTCGCGCAGGTTGGCGCTCACCGGGGCAACTCCATCGCGAATCGCGAGGGCACAGACTCCCGCCTCGACCGCTCCCGCCGCCGCGATGAGGTGCCCCATGCAGCTCTTCGTCGAGCTCACGTGAACATCATCGATGCGTTCGCCCATCACGGCCCGCAGGGCGGCACACTCACTGCGGTCATTCATCATGGTCGAGGTTCCATGGGCATTGACGTAGTCGACCTCCTCGGGGGTGATGCCCCCGTCGCGCATGGCCTGCTCGATGGCCTGGATCGGTCCGTCGCCGTCGGGAGGCGAATCGGTGATCCGGTAGCAGCTCAGCGAGTTTCCATCGCCCGCCAGCTCGGCATAAATCGCAGCCCCGCGAGCCCGGGCGGCCTCCCAGTCCTCGAGGACGAGGAAAGCGGCGCCCTCCCCAAGCACAAATCCGTTCCGGGTCAGGTCGAACGGGCGGCTGGCGCGCTCAGGGGTATCGTTGTCGGTCGAAAGCGCCCCGAGAAGACAGAACCCGGAAATTCCAACCGGGTTGAGCATCGAGTCGAATCCGCCCGCCAGCATGAAGTCGCAGTGACCGCGGCGCATCACCTTCAAGGCCGTCCCGATCGCCTGTCCGCCGGAGGCGCAGGCGGTGTGCACCGAGGTGGCGTATCCCGTGATGCCGAACCCACGAGCGAGGAGGCCAAGTCCGGCGTTGGACTGCCAGCTGGCAAAGGCGACCGGGTCATTGGGAAAGTCGGGGTCGAGGAATCCCTTCGGATCGAAGTCTCCTTCCGGGGCGCAGAAGCGGCGGACCTTGTCGACGTCCTGGTAGGCGACCGACATCATCCCGGAGCCGACGCTCAGCCCCCAGCGGTTCGCGGTGTCCCCGGTCGGGGTGATCCCGGCGTCCGCGAGGGCCTCGGCGGCCGCCCCGAGGGCGAAGCCGTGGGAGCGCGAGGCATACTTGCGCACCTTGCGGTCGGGAAAGGCAGCGCCCGGGTCGAAGTCCTTCACCTCTGCGCCAATCGTCGTGGTGAACCCGCTCGCGTCGAAGTTCGTGATCATACCGGCCCCGCTCCGGCCGGCCTGCAGGCTGTCCCAGGTGGTCACGGCATCGTTACCGACCGGGGTTACCATCCCGATACCGGTGATCGCGACTTTGCGGTGGTTCCTGTTCATGAGGGAATCTCCTCGATTGCGAAGGTGGCCCGACCACCGCTGATGCTGCGCTTTTCACGCCTGGTATTGACCTGGACCTCCGGGGTCTCCCCGTCCCTGCGGTGGAAATGAATCATGGTTTCGAGCTCCGACCCCGGTGGAATGAAGGCGCGCATCTTCATCCGGGTCATGGACGGGATAGTCCAGCGAAGGCCGTCGGCTGGAGGAAAGGTCTCGTTAACAAGCTCGAGACCGAGGCGCATGTGGACATCGAGCATCAGGGTCCCGGGGAAGACCGGTCGAAGCGGAAAGTGATCGCCGAAGAAGGGAGCGGATTGCGGAACGGTGAAGCCGGCGCTCACCCACTCGCCCTCCTCCCCGCCGGTGCGGGTCAGCCCGATGTGCGGGATGCCGGGAAAGCCGCCTGGTTCGGCCCCGTCGCCAAGCAGCAGCTCATAGCGGGACCGGACGCGGTCGGGGTCGTCGAACTGGTCCATTCCAATCATCGGCCCAAGACAGTCGAAGAGTCGCAGGACCGGTTCCCCGTCGACCCGCGCGGTGCCGAGGTAGCTGATGGCCTCCTCGTCGACCCGTTCGATGTCGACCTCAAGGTCGAGGGTCTGCCCGGGAGACACATTCGAGAGGATCTCGATCCGGCCGGCGATTCCAGCGACCGGCTGGAACCGAAAGTCGAGGGCCTGCCCGGCTGCCCAGGCCGCGAGCTGGCCGGTGGCTTCCGCCACGAGCGGCATCGGGAAGGACGGGAGTCCTTCCGGAATCGCGTAGCTTCCCTCGATCCGCTTGCAAGGATCGACCGAGGCAATGCGATCCACGAAGGAGTAGGACCGGAAGCGATCGTCCATGGGCGGGAGTTTGCAGGTCAGGAGGCCGACTCCTGCCGAACCCGGATGACCATCTTGCAGAAGGTCTCGGTCGTGAAGAGCTTGGGAATCGCCGCGGACTTCATGGGACTCGAGAAGCGGTCCTCGGGCACCTCGCTCAGGAAGTACTTGAGGCGCTCGAGTCCGGCCTCGCTAACCTCTCCTCCGCTCTCGAACTCAGCTTCGCTCAGGTCACCGCGGGAGTCCTCCACGATCTTGCCCCGGGGAATCTTCACTTTGAACTTCCGCTCGAGCCGGAAGACGATGTCGAGGAAGTCGATCGACTCCGCATCGAGGTCGTCGATCAACGACGAGTCGAGCTTCACCTCGTCGGTGTCGCAGCCCAGGGCATCCGCTACAATATCGGCCACCTCGGGGAAGATGGCCTCGATTTCTTCCTTACTGATCTCGTTACTCATGCTGTTAATCCATCTTGAAACCACCGTCCACGTGCAGTGTTTCGCCCGTGATATAACCCGAAAAGGCCGAACTTAAAAACCAAACTGCATGGGCGATGTCCTCGGGTTGACCGAACCGGCGCAGGAGGATGCGGGAGGTGATCTCGTCACCCGCCAATTCGCGGACATCCTTGGACATCTCGGTCTCGATCACTCCCGGGGCCACCGCATTCACGCGGATTCTCCGCCGGGCCAGCTCGACCGCCTGAGACCGGGTGATGGCATTGATGGCCCCCTTGCTGGCGGCGTAGTTGGCCTGTCCGCGCCCCCCCTTCTCGGCGGAGACCGAGCTGAGGTTGACAATGCTTCCCTTCCGCTTCGACATCATATGGGGGGTGGCGGCCCGGATCATGTAGAGGGCTCCAGCGACGTTGGTCTCGAGCACCTCTCGGATCTCGTGGTCCTCCATCATGGCGAGGAGGTTGTCGCGGATCACCCCGGCATTGTTGACAAGGACGTCGAGCTGGCCGGTTCGCTCGGCGAGGCGGTCCACGCACTCGGCGCAGGCCGCGGAGTCCCTGACGTCAACCTTCTCGGCGCTGATCCGGGCATCGGGGTTGGCCGCGATCACCTCCTCGGCGGCGGAATCATTACTGACATAGGTGAACGTCACATCCATGCCGGAGGCGGCGAGACGCTCCACAATCGCACGACCGATACCACGGCTACCGCCGGTTACCAGGGCGGATCCGCCGGCAAGTCCATCGTCGAGGGGTGTCGGGGAGTCGCTCATCCGGAAATGCTGTAGCCACCGTCTACGAAGAGAGTGTGACCGGTGATCATGCCGGCCTCGGGGAGACAAAGGAGGTAGACTGCATCGGCGACCTGATCAGGGACGAGGGTCGGGCCAAGAGGCGTGCGCTGGGCATACTCGTCGAGGAGATGCTCGCGATTCGGGAAGTGCTTGAGGGCATCCGTATCGACCACCCCGGCGCTCACGATGTTCACCCGGATCTTCTGTGGGCCAAGCTCCTGGGCAAGGCCCCTTGCGATCGACTCGAGGGCCGCCTTGGAGGCACCGATGAAGGTGTAGTTCGGGATCGCGCGCTCTGAGCCAAGACTCGAGATGCCGATGAGCACCCCACCGTCGGACATGATGGGAACAGCGTTCTGGGCAAGCGAGTTCAGCGCCAGGGCGTTGGTCTCCATGCAGCGCCGGAAGTGCTTGCGCGTCATTTCGAGAGCGGGCTTGAGGACCCCGAGAGCGGCATTGCTGATAACGATGTCGACGCGGCCGAACTCGTCCTTGAACTCCCCGAAGCCCTCCTCGAGGCTGGAAGGATCGCTCACGTCGGCCTGCACCGCCACGGCACGAAGCCCCATGGCCCGTACCTCCTCGCACACCTCCTCGGCTTCCTCGTGGCTATTGTAGTAGGCGAGACCCACCTCGCAGCCGGCCGAGGCAAGTTTCAGGACGGTGGCACGCCCGATACCGCGGGATCCACCCGTGACAAAGGCAACTTTTCCGGCGAGAGGCTGAGGCATCCGTGAGGTGGCGAACGGTCGCGGTCCGTCCCGGAGGCGCTGCCGCCCGGGTAGTCAAGTTGACGCAAGCCCACTTGCCAAGTGGCTTTCTCGAAGAATGATGGAGCCCGGGGCAGGCTGGAATCCTGTGAATAACCATGAGGAGCAAGGCCCTGCCTCGTCTTGCCAACCGGGGCATCGAGGGGGATTGCGGGGGGCGCTCGCATAGATCCTCGAGCAATCATTCCAGCCGCACGGTCCAACCAGAGACCGGATAGGCGTTCTCCCCGGGACCCCTTCCCTGACCGCCGCTCGCATGGACATGGAGCTCGCCGGAAGCCCTTCGCCTGCTGAACGCTGAAGTCCAGAGGGGGGAGAGCGCGGGAGCCTGTCCTCAGCTGTGATGGCCGGGAAGATCTGCAGCTGGTCACTGCGGCCGGAGAGCAGCCCGAAGGACAAAACGCCTTGGCCCGATCTCCGTTTCGGAGATGGGCGAGGATGAGCAGTTGCCCCCGGATTCCTTGCCCCCTCTCCTGCGCGGGGTTACTTCTTTGCCGGTTTCGGATAATCCTGGTTCTCTTCCAGGTCGGCCTCGGTGGGCTTGTCGGAGGGAACCCCTCCCCCGGGCACTTCGACCTTCGCACACCAGGCTATGGCATTGAGAACAAGCGTGCGAAAATCGTCGTGGCCCCAGTTCCGGTGGAAGTGCCCGCCGGTAAACCCAAAGCCCCGCCCACCATTCGGCCGTTCGTAGGCCCATGCCACGTGTTGGATCTCACCCCGATCCATCGACGCACGCACATGAGGGTTGCCGGAGTGACGTCCATCACGGCGCTCCATTGTCTTTCCAGGCGGGTAAGCAGAAAGAATCGGCGTAACCCCCTGCATGTCCTCTGCAAAGCGCATATGGAAATACCACTCATCATAAATCTTGAAAGGCTCCACCCCACGGGTAATCGGATGCTCAGGAAGTTTCTTGAAGTCTGCGGTCCAGTGCGGATTGACCGAATAGTGGGTCTCGAAATATCCGCCCAGCCAGTCGAGGAAGAGCTTGCGTCCCTTGTCGTCATCCCCGGGTTC
>CAWWCX010000093.1:0-11957 GCA_963935445.1 uncultured Roseibacillus sp. | reverse complement strand
CCCACCCGGAGGCTGAAGTCCGGAATTGTCATGGAACTCAGCGTGATCATTCCCTGCCTGAATGAAGAAGGAACGGTGGGGACCTGTATCGAGAAGGCCCTGCGGGCTCTCGAGGAGGGTGACCTGACGGGGGAAGTGGTCGTGGTCGACAACGGCTCCACGGACCGTTCCATCGAGATTTCGAAGGCCGCCGGGGCACGGGTCGTTCATGCCGGGGTAAAGGGTTATGGGAGCGCGATCCGAACCGGAATCGAACAAGCCCGGGGAGAGGTGGTGATCATGGGAGACGCGGACGACACCTATGACTTCGGGGAAATTGGCAATCTCATGCACGAGCTCCGGAAAGGGAGCGGAGCCGATCTGGTGATGGGTAACCGGTATGGTGGCAGGATTCACCGCAAGGCCATGCCGATCATGAACCGGCTGGTGGGGACTCCGGTCCTCACCCTCGTGATGCGCCTCTTCTTCAAGTCGAGGGTCTCCGATATCAATTGCGGACTGCGGGCTTTCAGGCGCGACTCGATTCAGGGTTTGAACCTGCGGTGCAACGGGATGGAGTTGGCCTCGGAAATGCTGATCAAGGCGACCCAGGAGAAACTCGAGATCCGTGAAATTCCCATCGATCTCTTTCCCAACCCGGACGGGCGCATCCCGCACCTGCACCCCCTCCGGGACGGCTGGAGGCACCTTCGCGTGATGCTGGCCCTCTGTCCGAAGTATCTCTTTGTCTATCCGGGGCTGTTTCTTTCGGTCTCCGCCCTGCTCCTGTTTGTGCTGCTGCAGTTCGCTGAATTCCGGCTCTTCGGTCAAAAGCCCGGGATTTCGACCTCTGCCTTCGCCAGCGCCATGTTGTTCATCGGAATCCAGGTCATCCTCTTTGGGATCCACTGCGTGACCTACAACAGTGCCCGCGGGCTCATCAGGGAAGACCGCCTGAGTGCCTTCTTCACGAGGTTTTTCACCTTGGAGCGAGGTCTCCTGGTTGGGGGAGTCCTCATCGCCCTTGGGGCGATTGCGGGGATCGTCACGCTGGCCTTCATGTTGAAGCATGCCAACAACCTCTCCTACGTGAGCATTCCCTTCACCCAGTTCGCGATCGGGTCCATTTTCACCGTCATGATCGGCATCCAGTTTATCTTCACGTCCTTCTACATGAGCTTCCTGGACCTGGAGAAAACCCTGCAGTAGACCTTGTTGCAGGGCATCGAGGACCGCCCATGACGCAATCTGCGGCAGGGCCGGGAGGAGCGAAAGCCAGCCCCCCTGTTCACCCTTGCGCGGCCCGGGCCGGCTTCATACGGTCGCAGCCGTGAGTTCGGGCAAAAGTTCAGAAGAGGGCAGGGGACAACCACTGCCCCGTGCTTTCAAGGCCCTGCGCTCGCAGTGTTCCAGGCGGCGATGGACGCTTTGTGGAATCCTCCTCTACCTCGTGCTGGTTGTGGCCCTGATGTGGCCCGTTTTTATTGCTCCCTTCGAGAGGATCCCGATTGGAGCAGAAGATGTGGCCACCGTGGCCCTGTCCAATATCTGGATCATGTGGTGGAATTCGGAGCAGGTTATTCCGCTCCTCGGAGACTACTGGAACGCTCCGATTTATTTTCCCGAGCCGGGATCGCTGGCCCTGAACGAACCCCAGCCGACGACCTTGCTGGTTGCCCCCGTGATCTGGTTCACGGGGTCGCGTATCCTCGCCTACAACATCTACGTCTGGCTTTCCCTGATCCTGAACGGGGTGTTCGCTCAGCGGCTGGCGCGGGTGTATGGAATGGGGCCGTGGCCTGCCCTCTGGGTGGGCGCTGCCATGGTTCTTCTCCCGATGACCCACTGGCAACTGGGCGTCAGTCACCTGGTTCCTCTCTGGGGATTTCTCTGGAGCTGGTCTGCCATTGAGCGACTGTGCCGTAAGCCGTCCAGGTGGCGGGCGGTGGAACTGGGAGTGGCCGTTGCCCTCAGCTTCATTACCTGCATGCACCAGGGGCTCTTCTTCGCCCTTCTTCTCCTGTTGGCGGCCCCCACCCTCTGGAGGCACCTGGGCAACTACCGGGAGCTGCGCTACTGGGCGGTTTCCGTCATCCTCGTCCTGATCGTAGCCGGCCCCTTTTTGCTGCAGGTGCGGCATTACAGCGAGAAGCACGCGCAGGGCTGGGATCGGAAAACGGTGACCGATCTCTCCGCCAAGCCGGGGGACTATTTCCAGACCTACGGAGAGCCGCTGGTCGCAGGCGAACCCCGGCTCATTGTCAAAAGCCTTGTGGAAGGGGGGCCGGCCGATCGCGCTGGCCTGCGGGTTGATGACCAGATCCTCTCGGTAGACGGGGAGACGCTCAAAAGCAACCGGCACCTTGCTGACATCGCCCGGAAGGCTGAAAACAGGAAGCTGTCTCTTGTGGTTCACCGTGGAGAGTCTCGGGTAGAGCTCGCGGTCACCCCTCTCAGGCCCACCAATGTGGATGGGATCGCGGTCGGGCCACCGATGATCGGGGTCGGCTTTGAGTCCGTGTCGCTGCTCAGCCTGGGCTGGTTCAAATTTCTCCTCGCCCTGGTCGGCGTCGTGTATGGCCTTTGTCTCGCGGGCAGCCGGAGGTGGGCGGCCTTCCTGTTCACTCTCGCGGCCCTCGCCTATTTCCTGTCCCTCGGGCCCAACCTGTCGGTGTTCGGCTGGCATCCCTGGTGGACGCTTGCTGAAATTGTTCCCGGGATTGAGCGGGTCAGGAGCGTTCTTCGTTTCGCCTTCTTTGTTCAGATGGCCGGGGTCATTTTCGCCGCCCTCGGACTGGTTGGCGTGTATCGCTTGTGCGGTGACAGGGTGAAGGGTTCAGCCCTGAAATTAAGCATGCAACGGGGTGTTGTCGTATTGGCTTTTGTGGCCCTTCTCGATGCCCGGCCCCCGGACATGGTTTCCTCGATCGAAGCGGGTTCTGCCGGGACGGATTCTGGTCTGCAGAGCCGTTTTGCCCAGGTGGTCGACATCGAGGAGCACCAGGTGTGGGTTGATTACATTCGTGAGAATACCCCGGCGGGCCATGGAATTGCCTGTCTGCCCTTTCCCCCGACAGGCCGCGTTGAGGATTATCTGCGAACCAGTGAGTTGATGTACCTGGGGACCTTCCATGAGGTCCCGATTCTCAACGGATACACCACGCACTTCCCGGAGCACTATCTCTCCTTCCGGAAGGAGATTCTTCTGGGAGGGTTTCCCACTGTGGAAGTGCTGCGGCGGCTCCATGACAAAAGGGTAAAGTTCATGATCATCCCCAAGGGAGTCGCTCCAAGCAACGTGACCCTGGAAGGCTACTCACTGACCCGGGTCTGCACCGACAACTTCGTTGAGGTCTACGAACTGGAGTTCGCCGGCGGTTAAGGAGGTGAGCGCCCCGGAGGCCCTCTCAGGCCGTGCCCGAGGAGGTGAAGGCATGGGCCTTGAGGAGGCGCAGGCCTGACTTGATGTAGTTGCCGAGGACCTTGGGTGAGCGCACACCCAGCAGGGTGCGCACAATGTAGCTGGGGCGCAGGTAGAAGGTCAGAAGGGCCTTCCTGCGGCATTGGATCAGTTCTTCCGTGGAGAGTTCCACGGTGCGGACGATGGGCTTCGAGTAATCGCCCTGCTGCAGGTCTTCTTCCGAGAAGAGCCCCGACTCGAGTGCGATCCGGTGGTACTCCGTTCCAGGCAGCGGGTAGGCAATATTGAGGTCCACGAAGTCCGGGTTGAGTTCCTTCATGAACCGGCTGGTATCCTCGACCATTTCCCTGGTTTCCCAGGGAAGTCCGATCAGGAACAGTCCGTAGGACTTGATCCGATGTTTCCGGCAGAGCGCGACCGCTTGCCGGGCCTGGTCCAGGGTGGCGCGTTTCTTCATGCGGTCCAGGTTTTCCTGGTTACCGCTTTCCAGTCCGAAGCCGATCACCCAGCAGCCAGCCTTCTTCATCCACTTGAGCCGCTCGGCGGAGATCGTATCCACGCGACTGTTGCAGCCCCACCGGACATCGAGTTTTCGCCTGAGGATCTCCCGGCAGACGTCGACGGTCCATTTTTCATCCCAGGTGAAGGTGTCCGCCCGGAAGAAGAAGTTCGTGATTCCAAGATTCCTGAAGCACTCCTCAATCTCATCCACCACGCTCTTGGGAGAGCGCACCTTGAGCTTGTAGCCGGAAGCCACCGTGACCGCACAGTAGATGCACTGGTGCGGACAGCCCCGACCCATGTTGATCATGGTGATGGGTTCATCGGTATCCGGGGTGGTGTAGAGCGAGTTGTTGATGAGGTGTCTTGCTGGAAACGGGAGGCTGTCGAGGTCGTCGACCTCGATATAAGGGCGGTTGGGATTGCGGTGGAGCGCGCCGTCCCTCCGGTAGGTCAGGCCGAGGATGTCCTTGTAGTCGCGCCGTTCGGCAATCTCCGCGATAGCGTGTTCCGACTCCCCCCGGATGGCGAGGTCGAGATCGCGATGGACGAGCATGGTTTCCTCATCCTTGGGCGTGAAATGAGCGCCCTTTGCCACGGTGACGATTCGAGGGCAGACCTTTCTGGCGACCTCACAGGCGGCGAGGTCCCGAAGCAGGGTGGGGGTGGTCACGCTCAGGACGAGCAGATCCGGCTGAAACTCGTGGAGATCGGCTTCGAAGGCCTTCCAGTCGAGGCCTTCCGCTGCGTAGTCCATGACCTTGCACTCGACGTTCATGCGCTCGAGCATCGCTGCCATGTAGGCAAGGTCGAGGGGAGCACGATTTGGTTGGGCGGTCATTCCCTCGACCGGGGCCTGGCAGCGGTCGTCACGCATGTAGAGACCGGTCGGGCCGTAGATAAAGAAGGCCTTCCTGATGACAGGGGCGCAAGAGGGCTCGACCGCGTCGCCTTGCGCCTGTGTATCAGCCGTTGAACCGGCACGGGGTGATGTTGCAGATGGCGTCGACGCCATGTTCGCATTCTACAATCAGGCTAACCCGGGTCAATTTGAATCGCCTGCTGTCCGGGGGCCTGTGCTGTTAGATCGGCTTATGCCCGCCTGCCGGGGCCCTACCTGGACACCTTCACGAGGGTCTCGATCCAGTCATTGAGCACGATTCCCTCGCTGCGCAGGCCTGCGGTCATCACATGAACTCCGCGCCCGGCTTTCTTTGAGACCAGAAGAGGCACCTTCACTTTGCCCGTGCTGCGTGCGCCGAGGGTTAGGGCTGGCACCTCTCCCAGGGGCTTCAAGGCGGAGGTTTCCTGCAGCTTGAGTTCAAAGGTGCGCTTCCGGTTCGAGTGATTCCACAGGCGCACCTCGAGGTCCAGTTGCTGCCCCGGCCCGGCTTCGCTCCCGTAGGGGTAGAACCAGGCCCACTCCTCGTCGATGGCGTAGTTCACGTCGTCCCAGGGGGTCAGTTCCGCGATGGTGGCTGCGCGCTCCCGGTAGCGCTTCTCAAGATAATCCAGCTCCTGTCCATTGAAGCGGAAGAGGTGGGGGATGTGCTGGTTCACGAGCCAGGACCCCTGAGGGAGGGCACGAACCTTGCGCAGGCAGAGGAAGTAGCCCGTGTCCTCGCGCATGAGGTTCCGGTTCATGAGGCAGTAGTCGTCGATCCCGGAGGGGGAGAAGGAATCCCCGATGAAGAAGACCGGCTTGTGATCGCCCCGCTCCACGAGGAGTCCCCCGTGGTTGTACATCTGCCCGGGAAAGAAGTGACTTGTCAGTTTGAACTCCCGCCAGCTCCAGGTCTCGCCGTCGTTTTTCACGACCACCCTGTCGACAGGGTCCGGAATGATTCCCGGGAGGAACCAGGAACCGGGGTTGCGCAGTCCGTCCGCCACCTCGGCGACCGCATAAACCGGGCAGCCGAATTCAGCAGCCGCGGCGGGAACGTTTCTCGTATGGTCATTGTGCAGGTGGGTTACCCAGATGCCCTCGATCTTTTTGATCAGGCCATCCCGGAGTGCCTGACGCAGCATCTCGTGTGGGCCGTCTCCGCCTGTATCGAGAACGAAGCCATGGCCGTCCCTGGAGACGAGGAGCTTGGTCGTGCCCATGTGCCGGCACCACGGGGGGAGGGCGACATGTTCCGCGAATGGCATCAGTTCCACCTGAGCGTCCGCCCCCAGGACACGCCGGCCCGCCGTGGTCAGGCGTTGCTTCCCGAAGTACCAGTGCAGGGCATTGGTCGAGAGGTAGTTTCCGTAGATGCTGCGAGCGCGTGCGATGGCGGTCGCAATGTCACCGGAGGGATCTTCGATGAGCGGTCCGCGGGCTGGAACGAGCACATCGGGCCGCCACGCGGCGAGCTTTTCAAGGCTTTCAATCCACTGGGCGAGACGTCCTCCGTAGCCGTGATAGCCCCCGATCTGGGCTTCAGGAATGGCTTCCTGAAAGCTGTAGAGGTCGAAGACACGCCCGCCCTGCCAGAGGAGATCTCCGGTGAAGGCAATCCTCTGGCCCCCGATGTTCGCGAGGTAGCAGACCGCGTCGCGGGTATAGCCTTCCGTCTCCATCACCTGGAACTCGATCCCCTGCCACCTTATGGTGTCGCCCTCGTTCACGAACCGGTCGACCTTCAGGCTGCGCCGGGGAACCTTGTTGACCTGTTGCGCGTAGTAGTTGAAGCGTTTGTCCCAGAAATCCTGCCAGAACGCTTCGGCCCTCGTAAGGGCCCCGCGGGACTTTTCGGGCGCAACCACGAGCTCCGCCTTTTCCGCCAGTGCGCGCACGGATTCCACGAGATCGCGCCGTGCGTGCGTCAACAGCACGGCCTGCGCCGGACCCATGCCACGATCACGGTAAAGCGCCATCTGCTCGCTTCCGCGTGCGATCACAACGGAATTGATCGGTCCCTCCCGGAAGGTGACTCCTTCCGGCAACCGGGCCCAGCCGAGGCAGGAGGCTGCGGTGAGGAGAGCGAGCGTGAGTGGTGGTCTCATGTTCGGATTGTCTCTGCTCCCCCGGGGACGGCAATCTCCTATCGGGAGGAACTCCGCAATCCGCGTCTCAGCCAGATCACGGCGAGAGAGAGAATCGCAATCACGAGAATCATACGGGAGAGGCGTGAGTGCGTTGCCTCCGGGGGGGGCTCCGGGAGAGTCTCCCCGGGGGATGACGCAGCGAGCAGGCGCACGGCGGTGTGCTGCCCGGGCGTGATCTCGACAACCTCCGGAAAGGTTTTTGGGCGAAAGATCACGAGGTGGAGCCTCTTTTCTGAGCGGTTTGAATGCCTCACGACGAGTTCGGTCACACCCGGGGGGAGGGGAACGTGCATCGTTGCGCGGAGGCAGGCAGGGGACAGGCCGCGCGCGCTGCCGGTCCGGATTGCAGCAGGATCTTCAAAGGTGAGTCCACCCTGCAGGGCGAAGGGAGCGCTGCCGCTGAAGGACAGTTCGAAGTGGTCTGCCAGGAATTTGCGGCTCAGGGCGATGAGTTGATTCAACTCTGCGTCGCTCCGGGTCCCCAGCCAGTGCTCGTTATACATCGCATCCGCGGCTTCCGTGAAGCCGACGAGGAGCTCCGGCGCGTGAATGGTGAAGGAGAGGTGCAGGGACCTGTGCTCATCCAGATCGCGCAGGTCGAGATCGATGTTGTGATAGAGCTCCTGATGGGCGGGGACGTGGGGGCACGACAGGGTCAGGATGACCGTAACGCAGCACCAGAGGGTTCTCACTTGGACGACTCTTTTTTCTCCCTGTCTGCGACCGCCCAACCATGCCCCTTCTGGAGCCTGTCCCTGTCCCTCTGGGTCGCCGGGATTTTGCCGAGGGGAGCGAGCGTCCCTGCCCAGGCCGCATGTTTGCCGGCCAGATGCTTGACGACGTCAGGGTGCTTGGAGGCGAGGTTGCGTTCCTCCTTGGGGTCGGCCCTGAGGTCAAAGAGCTGCCAGGGGTCTTTGGCGTACTTCCGATAGAGTCGCCAGTCCTTCCACCGGACGGCAATGAGATGTCGTCGCACGGCATCCCCGGGCTCGTTGTTGAGCCAGTAGAGAAACTCGTGGGCGTCCCCCCGGCGCCTGCCGGTCAGGTAAGGCATGAGATCAACGCCATCGCAGTGCTTGGGAATGGCTTCGCCAACGAGCGAGGCAATGGTGGAGTAAAAGTCAAAGTTTGCGATCAAGCCATCGTAGTGCCTGCCCTCCGGGAGCAGGCCGGGCATGGAGAAAATGGTGGGCACGCGCACCCACCCCTCCTTCTGCGTTCCCTCGCCCTTGCCGCCGGTATAGGGAGCGGAGGAGCCTCCTTCGCCAATGTTCGCCCCGTTGTCGCTGGAGAAAATGACGAGGGTGTTCCGGCGCAACCCCTCCTCCTCCAGGGTGCGGAGGAGTTTGCCGACCTGGTCGTCAACCGACACGATGCCGCCAGCCAGCTTCTTGCGCTTGCCTCGGGCCTGTGTTCGCCTGGTCAGGCTGTCCGGGGCCTCGACGTTGGAGGAGTGAACGGCTTCGGGCGACCAGTAGAGGAAAAAAGGCTCCTTCCTGTGTTGCCGGATAAACTCGGTCATGCGGTCGCCATCATAGTCGGTGAGCCAGACCGTCTTTCCTTCTTCATCGATGCAGAAGTACTTGGACTGGCCATTCTTCTTGGCGAGATGTCTCCGCAGGTCCAGGGGGGCTCGGGTGAGCTCCTCTCTGGAGTAGTTTTTCTTCGGCGGGGTTCGGGCGACTTTCGAGAAGCCTGCCTGGAGGGGTCCCTGCTCCCTCGCTCCGATGTCCCACTTGCCGATCTGCCCGGTCACATAACCGCAATCGGCGAGGAACCTCGCGAGGGTGGGCCGGTCCTCTGGAATGGGCAGACCACGCGACATGCCGTATTTTCCGAATCGCTGGGCATACTGGCCCATCAACAGGGCGCAGCGGCTGGGGCAGCAGGGAGGATTCGTGATATAGGAAGCGGTGCAGCGCACGCCCTCGGATGCCAGTCGATCGAGGTGCGGGGTGGGGATGTCCCTGCAACCGTACGAGGCGAGGTCTCCGTAGCCGAGGTCATCAATGTAAATCAGGACGACATTGGGTTTTGGCGGGGAGCCGGCACCGTGGGCAACCGGAATGAGCAGGGCCCCGAGGGCAAACAGCAGAAAACGATTCATCGGATGGGGAGAGCTGTTCAGAGCGGAATTGCAACGGAAACGGAAGTCTCTTGACGTTCAAAGCGAGGTGCGACAAGCCTGAACTCCTGATGACTGCCCGATTCAAGCCCGATAAGAGTATTCGCCTTCTGAGCTCGTTAGTAATGCTCGTGCTTGCTGCCGGGCCCGTGTTGGCGGCCAAGCCGAATTTCATTCTCATTTTCACTGATGACCAGGGTTACGGGGATCTGAGCTGCTTCGGCTCCAAGACCATCAAGACACCGAATATCGATCGTCTGGCCAGGGAAGGGCGCAAGTTCACCAGCTTCATGGTGGCTTCGCCGGTGTGCACCCCCTCGCGGGCAGCGCTCCTCACCGCCTGCTATCCCAAGCGCGTGGGCATGCACCAGCATGTTCTCTTCCCGGCTTCCAAGAAGGGCCTCAATCCCAGCGAACACACGATCGCTGATCATCTCAAGGGCCAGGGCTATGCGACGGCGTGCTTCGGCAAGTGGCACCTCGGCCATCACCCCGAAGTTCTCCCCACCTCCAACGGCTTCGACACCTACTACGGGATTCCCTACTCGAACGACATGAATCACCCGGACAACCGGGGGAAGCCCAAGGGGGGAGCGGACGGAATGGACATCCTCTGGGCGGACCCCGCGTCGACCCTCACCAAATGGAAGACGCCCCTTTTCGAGGATGAGAAGATCGTGGAACTTCCCGTTGATCAGCGGACAATCACCCGGCGCTGTACCCAGAAGGCGATCGATTTCGTGAAGGCGAACAGGGAAAAGCCCTTCTTTGTCTATCTTCCGCACTCGATGCCCCATATCCCCCTCTATGTGCCCGATGAAGTGCGCGATCCCGATCCCAAGAATGCCTACATCAATACCATCGAGCACATTGACGCGGAGGTGGGACGCCTTCTCAAGACCCTTGATGACCTGAAACTCACCGGGCAGACCTATGTGATCTACACTACGGACAATGGCCCCTGGTTGTCCTTCAAGCACCACGGAGGGTCAGCTGGTCCCCTGCGTGACGGGAAGGGGACCACGTTCGAGGGGGGGCAACGCGTTCCCTGCCTCATGCGTGGGCCGGGTATTCCGGCGGGTAGCGTCTGCAACGAACTGACCGGAACAATCGACATTCTCCCGACCATTGCGGCCCTGACGGGTACGAGTTTGCCGGAAGACCGGAGAATCGACGGCATGGATGTCTCCGGATTGTGGAAGGGGACGACCGGGAAGTCGCCCCGCGATGAGTTCATCTATTACACCTCCCGTGGAAATGTGGAGGGCATCCGCAAGGGTGACTGGAAGCTGCTTGCGAAGAAGCCGCGCAGACGCGGAGGCGCGAATGCCGCCCAGGTGCTGCTCTTTGACCTTGGCAAGGACATGGGTGAGAAGAACAACGTCGCGGCGAGTCACCCGGAGGTCGTGAAGGAACTTCGCGCCCGCATGGAGGCCGTGGACGAGGAGATCACGAAGAACGCCCGGGCCCCGTGGACAAAGGGCTGAGAGGTGCGCATGAGGCGGACTGATCGCCCTCGCCGGTAGTTCCGCCGAGGCCTCTTTTCTTGGAGTTGCCCTCGACAAATGACCGGAGCGCCGTGAGTCTTCCAACCCGCCTTGGCCGCGGGCGTGCGTGAATATTACGATGACGACCGCCATTACCGTCGCCAGTGCCATTCTGGTCTCTGCGGCCGCTCTTCCGGCCGGGACGGAGCCGCAGGCTGCCATGGAGCGCCTTTTTACCCTCAAGGTGAAACCGCTTCTCTCCGAGAAGTGCTTTGGGTGCCACGGCGATCCTGGAAAGAAGCTGAAGGGCGGCCTCGATCTCTCCTCCCGGGAAGGCTTCCTCCGGGGGGGAGAGGAGTATCCGGATACCCTTGTTCCCGGCTCTGCCGCAGGGAGCTTCGTGATGAAGGCGGTGCGCTGGGAGGACAAGGACTACGAAATGCCTCCGAAGGAGAATGACCGTCTCACCGAGGAGCAGATCGACCAGCTTGGGAAATGGATTGATGCGGGCGCTCCCTGGCCGGGAAAGGAGCGTCAGGAGGAAATAAGGCTGGCGGAACGCGAGCGCATCCACACCGAGGAAGGGTTGATCGTGAGAACGTCGGGAGGCCTTTCCGAGGAGTGGACCTATCGTCGCTACCAGCCCGAAGACATCTGGGCCTTTCGTCCGCTGGTGAAGCCCGCGCTCCCGGACCTGGGCGGAACCAATCCAATCGACTTCCTGATCGGTGCAGATTTGGCAAAGGCGGGAATCGAGCGTGCCCCCAGGGCGGACGCGCGGACTCTGGTCCGCCGGGCGAGCTTCGATCTCACCGGTCTTCCGCCCACCCCGGCTGAGATTATCCAGTTCCGCGAGGCCTACCGGATGAATGCGACGAAGGCCTGGGGAGACCTGATCGCCCGCCTGCTGTCCAGCAGGCACTACGGCGAGCGCTGGGCCCAGCACTGGCTCGATGTCGCCCGCTATGCCGATACCGGGGGCTATTCCAACGATTACGAGCGCTCCAATGCCTGGCGTTATCGCGACTGGGTCATCCGTGCCCTGAATGAAGACAAGCCCTATGACCAGTTTGTGATCGAGCAGCTTGCGGGCGATGAGCTGGCGGATCTCTCCCTGCGTCGACGGATCCGGGACTGGGACACGTTCCAGAGTGCGCGGGAAAAGGGAGACCAGTACACGGAGGAGGAAGCGGAGCTGCTGGTCGCCAGTTCCTTCCTGCGCATGGGGCCCTGGGATCCGGCCATGGTCAAGAAGCCCCAGGCGCGCCAGATCTTTCTCGATGACGTGGTGAACGCGGTGGGCCAGACCTTCCTGTCCACCACGATGCGTTGCCTCAAATGCCACGATCACAAGTTCGACCCGCTGCCTGTCTCTTATACACATCTCCGAGCCCACGAGACCGTACTAGAT